>JBBQML010000534.1:0-4306 GCA_038328885.1 Verrucomicrobiota bacterium
GCTCATCCCGGCGGCCATCGAGTTCGTCGACATCGCCGGCCTGGTGAAGGGAGCCTCGGAGGGCGAGGGGCTCGGAAACAAGTTCCTGACCCACATCCGCGAGGTCGACGCCATCGTGCAGGTGGTGCGTTGCTTCGAGGATGCCGATATCCACCACGTGGCCGGGGAGATCGACCCGATCCGGGACATCGAGACCATCAACACCGAACTGAGCCTCGCGGACCTGGACACGGTGAAGAAGCGCCGTGAAAAGCTCGCCAAGGACGTCAAGCGCGGCGAGAAGCCAGCCGTCGCCGAGGATCTGGTGCTGACCAAGCTCGAACGGCACCTCGACACCGGCAAACTCGCACTCACCTGTGCGTTGACGGCGGAGGAGAAGGCCATCGACCGGGGGTTCTGCCTGCTGACCGACAAGCCCACGATCTTCGCCGCCAACGTCAAGGAGACCGACTTGGCGGGCGCCGCCGACAACCCCCACGTTGCCAAGGTGCGGCACTACGCCGAGACACACATCGGGTGCGAAACCGTGGTCATCAGCGCGCAGATCGAGAGCGACCTCATCGACCTGAGCCTGGAGGAGGCCCGCCAGTTCCTCGCCGAACTCGGAGTGCAGGAATCCGGGGTCGGGGCCCTGATCCGAGGCACCTATCACCTGCTGGGGCTGCGCACCTATTTCACGGCCGGGGAGAAGGAGGCACGCGCGTGGACCATCCACGCCGGCGACACCGCCCCCCAGGCCGCCGGGGTGATCCATTCCGATTTCGAGCGCGGCTTCATCAAGGCCGAGACTGTGGCGTACGAGGACCTGATGCGCTGCGGCTCGATCGCCGCAGCGCGTGAGAAAGGCCTCTACCGCATGGAAGGGAAGGAATACGTGGTCAAGGACGGCGACGTGCTCCTCTTCAAGTTCAACGTCTGACCTCAAACCTCGGTGGGAACCACGAAGGGCTTGCGGTACTCCCGGGTCAGCAACTTGTTGGCATCCGCGTTCCCGCGGAACCGCTCGGTGGCGGGATCCATGTTCAAGCCCACGCCGAGGGTGAGTTGGTCGACGTCCAGGTTGACTTCGTTCTTCCGGAGGTGTTCGACCATCCGGTCGAACGATTCCTCCAGGCCGGCCTGGTCCTTCAACTGCTCGCGACTGGCGGCCGAGGCCTGCTTTTTGCCCAGACGGTAGGAGATGTTCCCAGTGTGACAGAGGGCGCTGGAAAGATGCCCCTGCAGAATGTCGGCGTTGAGATCCTCCACCTGACGGCTGCGGACGGCATCGATGAAGTTCTGGTAGTGGTCCTTCGCCCCTTCCCACTTGTTGATCTCCTTGCCGTCCTTGTCGTAGGCCTTAGCGCCCGAGTAGTTCGGCACCACCACGTAGCCCCCTTCGCAGTGCACCACCACCCCGATCTGGGCCCCCATGAACTTGTCCATGTTCTTGCCCCACTCCGCCTGTCCAGCCTTGTCACGAGGGAGGCCGCGCACCTCGAAGATCAGCGGAGCGCGTTCGTAGCCGTGCCAGATGATCTGGGTGTTCGGCGTGTCGCCGTCGTCGACATACCCCAATCGCCCCCCGGCGCTGATGACGCGGGGTGAAAGTTCCTGCTCGCCCAGGAACCATCGCGCAATGTCCATCTGGTGGATCCCCTGGTTCCCCAAGTCCCCGCAGCCGGTCTCGAACACCCAGTGCCAGTCGTAGTGCAGGTTCTTCCGGGTCAATGGAGACATCGGGGCGGGACCGCACCAGAGATTGTAGTCCACGTTCTCGGGGATGGGTTGAGGTCCGTCCACCTTCCCGATGCTCGCGCGTGGCTTGTAGCAGAGTCCGCGCGAGATGAGGATCTTCCCGAGGTTGCCGGCCTTGACCCACGCCACCGCCTCCTTGATGCCGTGGCTCGAGCGGCTCTGGGTGCCCGTCTGGACGATGCGCTTGTACTTGCGCGCGGCCTCCACGGCCTTGCGGCCCTCCCAGACGTTGTGGGAAACGGGCTTCTCTACGTAGACGTCCTTGTTGGCCTGGCAGGCCCAGACGGTGAGCAGGGCGTGCCAGTGGTTCGGCGTGGCCGTCGAGATGATGTCGATGTCCCCCGCGGCGATCACGTCGCGCACGTCCTTGTAACCCTTCACGTCGTGCCCCTGGTCCTTCAGCTTCTTCACCGCTCCGTCGAGCACCCGCTGATCACAATCGCACAGCGCGGTGACCCGGACACCCGGGATCTTCAGGAACCCGGAGATGTGATCGCCGCCGCGTCCCTTGAAGCCGACGACCGCCACCCGCAGCGCGTCATTGGCACCCCGGACACGATTGTAAGAAACCGCCGGGAACCCCAGCACGGCCGAGGCCAGGGCGGTGGTCTTGAGGAAGGAACGACGTGAGACGTGCGGATTCATAAGTTGGGGGGATTGGGGTTGGCTGCGGGGATGAAGGGGAACTGTCCGAATGCCAGGGAGACCGGGGGACAACTCTTATGCTTGCGGCACCAGGCGCGGGAGCTACGGACCGAAGGCGGTAGCGGCCGCGTTGAGCTCCGCCACGTCGGGTTCACCGAGCAGGATCGCCACCCGGTACTTGAAGGTGACTTGCTCCCCCGCCTTGAGAACCAAGTCGCCCGCTCCCGAGGGCTTTTTCTCGAAGTCGTGGATGCCAAAGGGGTTGGCCGCGAACAACCCGTAGTCGCGCACATGCCACCAGGTCGGGTACCGGGGGTTTTTCGGATGGTCGAAGACAACGACGGTCATGGTGTTACCTCCCACCGGGCCGGTGTAGGCAGTCCATTTCGCCCGCTTGCCCCAGCTAGCCCCGTCGCGTGCGCCGGTGTCCTGAAGGATGTGTCCACCCGGCTTGCCGGCGTAGTGCTTGTTCTGCTTCAGCCGCATGCTCTCGGCGAGTCTTAGGCCGAACGTCCCCTCCTTGGTGTCGCCAAACGTCACGTCCACTCCCTCCGAAGCGCTAAGGGCGATGGTGTAATCGAACTGGCGTCCCGCGGCACCGGCGAACACCCGGAACGTCGTCTCATCCCTCAGCACCGGCTTGCCCTCCGCCGTCTCCCAGCGGTTCGCGGTCCGGATGACACCCTCCGTTTCCCCACCGCGGGCCTCGAGGGTTTTCTCCTGGATGATTCTGCCCTTGGTCGGACCTTCGGCCCAGAAGTCGATACCGTTCACATCCCCGTGCGTAAACCAGAGCGAGCGCTGATGGGGGTGGTCCTTGTCCTCGTCTTGCGCGTCCGTACGCATCGGAAAATGACGCGTCACGTTCACCCCTCCCGGGCCGAGCAAGGGGTAGAAATAGGGCTTGGGCGCCCCGCGGAATCGCAACTCCGTCAGCAACTCGCCGTCGACCTTGACGATGATGCGGTCGTCGAGGGCGGTTACTTCCACGCCGCCCTTGCCCCACGCGGCGAGCGGCGTCGTCGCAAGGCAGCACAACACAAAGAGGCGAGCGAACAACGGGGTGCCTCGCGCAGGGGTCATTGGGCGGAATCTACGCCCCCTCCCCGCCCGCCCGCAACGCGGATCTGCGGTTCAACCCACGGGCGCACGGGCACCCGCCCCGCGCGGAGGGAAGGGGCGGCGCCATGACACGCCGCCCCCGGACCGCGGCTGACCTGCCCGGGTTCTACCGCCCCACGGGGCGCAATCGGTAGTAGCGCTGGGCCGGCCCCACTCCCTGAGGATCCTCCACCTCGAGTTCCTCGCCGGTGTGAACAAACGCCCCCAGTTCCGTCCATTCACGGAGATCGGAGGAGCCCTCCACCGCCACCACCTGATCCAGGGGCGCCTGGACGCGGAGGTGAATCCGCGAGAAGGCACCCCGGTGGGATCCCAGGATGCGCGGGAGGGTGAGGGCATCACCGGCGCCCACCCAACGAATCCCCGAAATCGGGGATTCCGTGCCGTCGAATGAGATCAATCCGTCCAGCACATCGTTGCTCGCCCGGTCGCGCGGCGGAATCGTGGTGTAGCCCAACTCCCGAACCCCATCCCCGAGGAACATCCCCCAACGGATGCAGTGTGTCGCCGCATCGTAAGTGCCGCCGGCGTCGACCCGGACCACCCGCCAACCCTCGGGAACTCGTTCTTCCGCACAGCCCGCAGCGGCACCCTCGGGCGGCGTGACCAGGATCGTCACCTCACCCGCGATCCCGGGTTTCCAAGAGGCCGGCGTCCGTCGCACGGCGCCCGTGAAGGAACTCCCTTGAGGCCCGGTGGACACCGCGGCCAGCGACCGCGGCCCGGCCGGGACCCAGCAACCCGGAGGCGCCCCCGCGCCAGGGCTGAACAGGTAACCGCCTCCCCGCTGCCAGAGGAGACC
>JBBQML010000535.1:0-4291 GCA_038328885.1 Verrucomicrobiota bacterium
CGAATGGCATGGGCGTTGATGTCTTTCTCCCGGATGAGAAACACCGGTGCAGCGTCCCGAGGCAGGCCCAGGCGGGTGAAGACCCCATCGACGACGCGGAGGAGAGAATCGCGGGTGTGGACGCCGAACCGGGCGTCGGGACGGATATCGGCGAGTCTCTTCTTGTTCAGGAACAGACTGCGGGGGATGAAGCGGAAGACGCCGAACGAGCCGAGCAGCAGGGCGAGCCAGGCGGGCCAGTCCGGGGCGTGCGGGCCGCGCAGCAGCCACCAGGCCAGGAGGGCGAGGATGGTGAGCCCTTCGAGGCCAAGAATCACGCGGCAGAGCACTTCGGCGCGCGCGTATTGCGAGAGGAGCGAGGCGCGGAGGGGGACCTCGACACGGCGAGGTTCAGCCAGGAGATGGGCGGTACCGATGCCATTCACGGCAGGGCGGGCGTGACGGTTCAGGTCGCGAGGTTGACGAGCCCGCGGAGGAACCCGCCGGAGGGCCGGGCCCGGGTCTGGAACAGCAGGGAGCCCGGGCCGGTGTAGCGGTTGACCAGCCCTTCACCGGACAGGAACGAGTGCCGGATCGAGCCAGAAATGGTCACGGTCTCGAAGCGGACCGTATCCGAGAAGGCCACGATGTAGCGGTTGTCCAGGACGTAGCGTTCCCCGACGGCGAGCGGCAGGTTGCGCAAGGCGCCGTGACTCGACACGAACACAGTGCCTTCCCCTTCCGTCCGCATGAGGAACAAGCCGCGCGTGGCCATCCACCCGCGTACGCCGGCATATTCGACGCTGAGTTGGACCTTGCCCCAACAGGCGAGGAACGCGCCGGGGGCGATGAAGTGATGGTTCCCGGGGCGCACCTCCAAGGCGTGGATCTCGCCCTGTTCGCCGGGCGCCAGCAGGAGCCGCTCGCGGTCACGCTTGGCGGTGTACACCGCGGCGAGGAAGTTCTCTCCCGCCAGGCTGCTGCGCACGGCACGGACCAGCCCACGTTTTCCTTTCACGTGGGTGCCCATCCCGGCCCTGAGATCGAAACCCGTGGTCATGCCCAGCATGCACCCGGGCTGCACGGTGACCGCCTCTCCCGCGTCGAGGTCGAACTCGAGCGTGGTGAACGTCGGGGCGTGCGCGATGGTGTGCCGCATGGTCGGGCGCGCCGGCTAGAAATCGGCAGGTGGCGCCATTTTCTGCCGCACGACGTAGCCGATCCCGCTGATGGCCAGGAGGAGGCCGAGGAAGATGAAGACGGCGACCATGCGCGAAACTCCGAGCAGGTTGGCGATCCCGCCGATGGCGAGGTCGTAGATCGCGACCATGATGAACCAGCGGATCATCTCGCCGATGAAACCGCCGCGACGCGCATTGAGCCGTGGAAAGAAGGTGTTCATTGACCTGGGACCGGGATGAAGTGCGGTGGGATGTGGGCCGGCGGGAGAATTCGCGGTGGAGGCGATATGGCCTCCACCCTGCGGCCTCGGGCCGTGGATCGGAGGGCGACAGTAAGAATCGGGCCCTGCCTGTCAAGGCGAGGGGCGGAGTTGGACTTCCTGACATGCAGGGTTGCGGGTTCGCGCCCGGCCGCGCACGGTCCCAAACCATGATCGGCGCTACTTGGCATCCCGGCGGCGACTACTGTGCGGGCAAGCTCCTGCCGCCCGCGTCGCCCGGCAGGGTGACGCGGGATCGCGGGTGGGCCTTGCTGGGTCTGATCCTCGGATTAGCGGCCCTGGGCCGACCAGCGCGGGCCAACGTCGTGCTGGACTGGAACGTCGTGATGATGGCGGGCATCCGCATCGACACGAGCGCGCCAACGCTCTCCACCCGGAACCTCGCCATCCTGCACCTGGCAATTTACGACGCGATGAATTCGGTGGTCCGCAGCCACCAGCCCTACCTCGTCCTCGAGGACGCTCCGGCAGGAACTTCGGTCGAGGCGGCGGCGACTGCGGCGGGTTATGAGGTGCTCAATGCGCTCTACCCCTCGATGCGCGCCCGAGCCGATGACGTGTACAACACCTGGTTGGCGACGGCGCCCGTCGGGGCGGCGACGACCCAGGGATTGGCGCTGGGCACCGCCGTGGCCCAGCGGGTGCTCGCGGCGCGTTCAAGTGATGGGGCGACGACCGAGGTGCCCTATATTCCGAGCGACCTCCCGGGGGAGTGGCGGCGGACCCCCCCGTTCTTCCGGCCGCCGCTCACGCCGCAGTGGCGGTACGTGGATACCTTCGCTCTTGCCGACCTCGAACCGTTCGTGCCGGGGCCGCCCCCGGCTTTGGACAGCCCGGAGTACGCCCTCGACGTGAACCAAGTGAAGGCTCTGGGCGGAAAGCAGAGCGCGGAGCGCACGGCGGAGCAGAGCGAGATCGCCGTCTTCTGGTCGGACTTTTCCTACACCGCGATGCCCTCGGGGCACTGGCACGAGATCGCGGCGAGCATCGTGCGGACCCAAGGGACCGGGCTGATGGACACCGCCCGGCTGATGGCTTGGCTGAGCATCGCCCAGGCGGACTCGGCGATCGTGTGTTGGGAAGCCAAGTTCCGCTACAACCTCTGGCGGCCGGTGACGGCCATCCAACGGGCCAACGAGGATGGCAACGCGGCCACCGAGGCGGATCCCGCCTGGGACCACCTCCTGCAGGCCCCGCCGTTTCCCGCCTACACCAGTGGCCACAGCACCTTCAGCAAGGCGAGTACCGAGGTGCTCACGGCGTTCTACGGCACGGACGCCGTCAGCTTCACCGCGGCCTCGGATTCGCTGCCCGGGGTGTTCCGGAACTTCGACAGCCTGGCGGCTTGCGCGGATGAAATCGGGATGAGCCGGATCTACGGCGGGATTCACTTCATGTTCGACAACGTGGAGGGCAAGCGGAGCGGTGAGAAGGTGGCCCGCTTCGTGACGGGGAATTTCCTCCTGCCTAACGACCAACTCCCGTTTGCCCGCCTGGAAGCCATCGCGGGAAACACCGCGCGGCTGCGCGTCCACGGCCATGCCGGCGCCCAAGTGGTCCTCGAATGCTCGGGCAACCTGATCGACTGGTCTCCGGTATCGACGAACCTCGTCCGGTCGGGCGGCGTAGTGATCCCGTTCGACGGTGCGGCTGAGGCGCACCAGTTCTTCCGCGTGCGGGAGTAGGGTCGGAGGTCGGAGGTCAGCCGGCTCCACTTACTGACGCAGGCGGAAGTAGCGGCTGCCGGTCTGCGGCAGGACGAGCGTCACCCGCCAGTCGGCGCCATCCGCCACCGGGGTTTGCGCGACGGTCTGCCACGCCGCCTCGGGTCCGACGCGGAGGCTGGTTTCGGGCACGAACCCGGTGGCAGCCTGGGGCCAGCGGAGGCTCACCGTGCCGGGACCGACCTCGATCGTGAGGGATACCTCGAGGTGGCCGATGACGAACGACGCCGTGGTGAGCG
The DNA here is from genome assembly GCA_038328885.1 of Verrucomicrobiota bacterium. Classification (GTDB taxonomy): domain Bacteria; phylum Verrucomicrobiota; class Verrucomicrobiia; order Limisphaerales; family CAIMTB01; genus CAIMTB01. The sequence goes on from JBBQML010000535.1 coordinate 3,405, forward strand.
CGATACCGTCGAGGGTGGTCAGGGCGATCGGGCCGGTGGTGGCGCCCGCGGGCACGGTCGCCTCAACCTGGGTGGGGGAATTCACCTTGAACACCGCGTCCGCCCCTGCGAACTGCACTTTCGCGGTCGAACGGAGTCCCTGGCCCTGGAGTGTCACTTTCGTTCCAGGCCCGCCGTTCGCGGGGGTGAACGAGCTCACCGAAGGCTTGGCACCGTCGACGAAGAAATTGGCGGCTGTTTCCAACTCCTGCCCGCCCGCGGTACGGAGGCGGAAGGGGCCGCTGTAGGCACCCACGGGCACGAGGGCGCGGACGTTCGTGGAATTGAGTACGGTGAACGTGGCATCGACCCCGCCGAGGCGGACCCATGAAAGGTTGGTGAGGCCGGCACCCAGCAGGTTGACGGGGGTTCCCAGCGGGCCGTTCCCGGGGGAGAACCCGTCGAGCACGGCGCGCACGGTGAACGTGCTTCCGCCGGTCACCAGACCGGCGGGGGTCTGGACGGTGATCCGGCCGGTGGTGGCGAGAGGGGGGACAAGGAAGGTGAGACGCGTGCCGGAGACCACCGTGAACTCCACGGGCACCCCGTTGAGACGGACATCGGTTGCGCCGCCAAGGTTCGCCCCCTCCACGGCCACCAGGTCCCCCCGGACACCGCCAGGAGGGGTGACGGTGTTGATGCGGGCAGGGAGGCTGAATCCGGTGGCGGTGACGAACGCGCCGTTGGTGGTCACCACCTGGATCGGACCCGAGCTCGCATTGACGGGCACCAGGGCCTCGAGCCGGGTCGAGGACCGGTAGGCGAACGTGGCGTTCAGACCGTTGAAACGGACCGCGGTGACGCCATGGAAGCCGCCGCCGTCCAGGACGACATTCGTACCGGCGGCG
>JBBQML010000536.1:0-4284 GCA_038328885.1 Verrucomicrobiota bacterium
GTCTGGTTTGACGAGTGGGACCACGGCATTCCCTGGCAGAACCCCGAATTCGACAAATGGTCTCCGCACAAGCACGCGGCGCGCTTCAAGACCCCGAATCTCGTGATCCACAACGAGCTGGATTACCGCGTCCCGGTGCATCAGGGATTCAGCCTCTTCACCACGCTCCAGCGCCGCGGGATCCCATCGAAACTGCTCTACTTCCCGGACGAGGGTCATTGGGTCCTCAAGCCGCAGAACAGCGAACTCTGGCACCACACGGTGTTCGAGTGGCTCGCGGAGTACCTGAAGCGGTAGGAGGATCCCCGATTCCGTGCTCAAGGCACCCGCGCTGGACTTGGGGTCGCATCTAAATTGTTGACAATCCGCTCATCTTCGCACCCGTGTCCTGGCGAAGGTGGAGTCCGCCGCCGCCTCGAGGATCCCGGGCGGGTGCCCGACCACACCCAAGCCCGGTGAATGCCGGCTCGGTGGCCCGATCCGACGGCACCTCGCCTCGAAGGTGTTCCACGCCGTCCTGATCGAGCGCCGCAAAGTCACCGCCGAGAACCACCCGATCGAGGCCATGACCCACGCGATGGGCGATCGGCATTCGTTGATCATCTTCCCGGAGGGCGGCCGCCACCCCGGCCCCGAGCCGTCGCCCTTCAAAAGCGGATTACACCGCCTGGCCCGCCGCCGACCCGACGTGGAACTGATCCCCGTCTACCTCGAGAACCTCAACCGGGTCCTGTCCAAAGGTGAGTTCCTTCCCGTGCCCATGCTCTGCAGCCTCACGCGAAACAGACCCTCCGGCCGCCTCGAGGCGAGTGCGACAGCGAGTTCGCCCCCGGGGCGCCACTCAATCCACGAGGAGGCTCAACCCCCGCACCTGCATCGCGACATCGAAGGTACCTGGCACCTCCCAGCCGAGGTTGATGCTGGTGATCCCATAGTCGGCCAGGTCCCTGGATTCGGTGAGGAACCCCTTGGCCCAGGCGGCTTCCACCGCTTCGCGCAGCAACGCCACCAGGTCGTGGTCCACCCGGACCCAACCACCGTCGTGCGCCGAGTCCCGGGTGTAAGTGCTCCCGGGCGGCGTGAAGATGAACATGCCCGTGCCCCCGGTATCCTGGGTCTTGTGCTCCGGAGGAATTCGACGGCGGTCGTCGTAGAGCGGAATGCCGAACCAGACGAGACGCCCATGGCCCGGCGAGGCCCGGTTCCGATTCTGCACCGCGAGGAACACCTGGAACTGCGCGGCGTGCCGGTCGGGCGAATAGTCGTCGGTGCGGTGCAGGCGGGAGGCGCGGAGTCGGGCCTCGATCCGGAAGCGAGCCCGTCGCAGGATGGCCAAGGAAGGCGCGCCGTCGATCGCCTGTTCCACGAGCAAATGCACCCACGGTTCGTCCGCCCGGCGGGCCCGTTCGCCGTATTCCGCCGAGGCATTCACCGTCAGTTCGAGATCGAACGGATCCGCCACCAACCCGGCCCGCCTCCGGCCGAGCGCCAGTGCCTTCGCCGTGTTCGTCCAGCGCCGGACCGGGCCGGCGGACTCGGGAGGCACCTCCGCCGGCGCCTTCTCCGCGCGGTCCGCCGACATGGGGAAGCGACTGGACCACTGATCGAGGTCCCATTCGGGCGCCGCGGGGACAAATCCGCGCAGGTCACCGTAGGGCACCCGCTTCCCCGGTGGGGGTGCACACAACCGGAAACCTCGCTGAAAACCCGGGTCCCGGAGCAGTTCGCGACCAGCTTCCTCCACGGCCCCGGCATCAGCCGGGATCCAGGGCAGGCCGACAAGGACCGCAGAACCCCTTCCCAGGAACCGCAGCGCCGACCGCCGTGAGCAACACGTCGACGGGGACTCAGGCAGGGTCATGGCTCGACGCTGCCCACCGTAATGTCCGGTAGCAACCCCCGCGCGCAGGACGCGGCAACCTCGGCTCCCCAGCACACGCGGGCAGGACCGTCATCGTCCAACCACACCGGGTCCGGTCGACTGCGGTTCCTCGGGGTAAACCGGGATGCCGAGGCGTTCGATATGCTCCCGGAGGGCCCGGAGTTGGATGAGGGCGAACGGCTTCACCTCGAAGCGGTACGGCAGCGGGAGCTCATCGAGTTCCGCGGCGATGGCCTCGGCGCGGATCGCATCCACCTCACCCCAGACCGCAAGGTCCACGTCCGAACGCGGCGTGTGGGTACCCTTCGCTCTCGAGCCGAAGAGTCTCACGCAGTCGATCTCCAGATGTCGTTGGAACATCCCGTGGATGAGGCGGATTTCCTCGGGAGTCAGTGCCGGAAGCCTCATGCCAGGGCCTCCTTCTGAAGGAACTCGTGCAGCGCTTCCATCGCGGGCAGGTAGCGGGCGGCGATGGCCTCGACCGCCTGCTCGAAAACCGAGAGGTCGTATGTGTGTGCCAGCAGATTGCGATGGTCGAGCATGTCGATCCAGGCCTGCCCGTCGGCGATAACCTTGGCGGCGAAGGCCTCCTTGATCACCTGCCGCGGGGTTGCTGCCTCACTTGGGCGCAAGCCGGTACTGACGCACCTTGGGTTGCGCCGCCGAGCGCTGCTCCCTCACCAGACCAGCCTCCTCCTCATCGAGCGCGCTCATCAGTTCGGCGACTCCCGCCTGGACCCGCGACGACTTGTTGCCGGCGAGGGGGACCTGGATCTGGCGCCACCGGGTGAAGTGGACGGAGTTGTGCCGCAACGTGAGCTCCGGGAAGCGGGTGAGGACGAAGGTCTCCGTAAAGGTGGTGTACAGGCGCTGGTCCGTGATGCTGTCCCCGCAGAAGACCACCCGGTCCCCCTCACGCAGGGCGAACTCCTGGGCCGTGGCGGAGATACAGATCGCGGTCTCGAGGACGGCGAGCAGAAACCGGCGGAGGATCGAAGGGCGCATGGGTCGACGCTCGCGAGGACCGCCAGCCAACGCAACGCCATTGTCCTCGTTCCCTGGGGGGACCCCTTCCTCCGTCGGGGCCGAAGATCACTTCCGCCAGATCGATCGCCACCGCTGCTGCCGCCAGCGCGGAGGCCCAACCGAGGCAACACACGTTCGTGGCACGAAGCCCTTTCCCGCCCGCAGCCTACCGATCCGGAACGCCCCCCACCATCGGCACGAACCGGACGGGTAGGACGGCCTGCCGCTCAATCCGGGTGCCCCGCTTCCTCAGTAAATAGAGGTCCTGCCCGGTGAGGATGTCGCCAACGGGGATGATCATCCGCCCGCCATCGCGCAACTGCTCCACGAGCGCCCGGGGAATCTCCGTCGGCGCGCAGGTTACGATAATCGCGTCAAACGGAGCCTGTTCCGGCCAGCCACGGAACCCATCGCCAGCCCTCACCGTGACATTCGTAAAACCGAGACGCTGGAGGTCGGCGGCGGCGCGGTGGGCGAGGGGTTCGACGATCTCGATCGTGAGGACCTCGCGGACCAACCTCGCCAGGACCGCCGCCTGGTAGCCGGACCCGGTTCCGATTTCGAGCATGCGATCCGTCGGCCGTGGGTCGAGGGCCTGGGTCATGAACGCCACAATGAACGGCTGGGAGATCGTCTGCCCGTGACCGATCGGCAGCGGATGATCGTCGTAGGCCTGGGAACGGAGCTTGGGGGGCACGAACTCGTGGCGGGGCACCTCCGCCAGGGTGCGCAGGACGGAGAGGTTGGTGATGCCGCTGCCGGGAGCCTCGAGTTGGGCGCGAACCATGAGCGCTCTCGCCGCGTCGAAATTGGGCATGGCGGGGGCGTGTTCGCGACCGGACTCCGCGCACGTGGGGAGCCACGCCGCCGCAAGGAGAGGCATCCAACTCCCCCGGGTCATGGCCAAGTCATAGCCCTGTTCACGTCGACCGGCAAGGCGGCCGGGGAAGCAGCCATGGGGTCGCATCTAAATTGTTGACTATCCAAGGAATGCGTGTGGTTGCGAGCGCGCGGCGGAGCAGCGGGGTGACGCAGACCGCCTGCTCAATTCCGCCCCTTGCCATCCCGCCCTGCGTCGAGATCTACCGCAACAGCCAACCTCAGGACGCCGCCGCACGTGTCCACGCGCTTGCGAGTTCGCGCGGATGGATCCCGTCCGCCCTTGCCGCCCCCGATTTCATCCGTCTCCACGACGTTTACTTAGGCACCCGGCAGGCACTCGCCGCGTACCGGCCAGACCCGGACATCCCCGTGGCCGCACCCCTCAACCTCTTCCGTCGGAGTGAGGCCCTCACCCCGGGTCAGCGCTCCGCTGGGTGGGAGCGTTTCGCTCCCGATTCCCTCGTCATCCATGATGTTCCTGGGGACCACGATTC
>JBBQML010000537.1:0-4270 GCA_038328885.1 Verrucomicrobiota bacterium
CCACGGCCGTCTATGCGGGCGTGCTGGCCATGCCCTGGAACTACGTGCCGATCTATCAACGCTGAGATGAGAACTGCTCCGCGGCTCCGTTCCTTCCGGAGGTCCCACCGGTGCGGGTGGGTCGTCCTCTGGTTGGGGGCCCTGGTCGCCGCCACGGGTATGCTGTCGGCGGCCACCGGGCGCGAGGGCGTCGTCCGCACCACTGAGGGCGCCACGCTGCGGGGGGTGGTGGAGTTCACCGCCAAGGGGTTGCGCGTGGTGCCCGCCGGCGGGGAAGCCGTGGGGTTGCCCCTGGAGCAGTTGATCGAACTCACCCTTGCCGAGCCGCCCCGGGAGGCGGAGGGGACCAATCCGGCACCGGCGACCGCAACGGTGGGGGACGGGGGCGGTGCCTTGGATCTGGATGCGGGGCAGGGCCTCACCAACGGTTGGACAGCACACTCGGTCGGCCCCGGGGCACAGGGCAAGTTCACCGCCGACCCGAAGGGTTGGGTGGTGGACGCCGTGGGCTTGGGTCTGCGGGGGAGCACCGACAGTTTCCTGCTGGTCGAGCGGCGCCTCGAGGTTTCGGGACAGGTGGTCTCCGCGTTGACGTCGCTCACGTCGACGAACAGCGAGGCGATGGCCGGGTTGATGCTGCGGGACAACCTCGGGGAGGCTGCCGCCTATGCCTTCCTCGGTCTTCGGGTGGGTTCGGGTATCAGCTTTCAGTATCGTCAGATCGCCAGCGGGATGACCATGCGGGTGACGAACACGGTCATGGCCTTGCCCGCCTGGCTCCGCCTCAGCCGCCTCGGCGGTTCGGTCGTCGCGGAGTTGTCCGCGGACGGGCGGGAATGGCAGGTTTTCGCCCGTGCCAATGTGAACCTGGGCCAGAATTCGCGGGCGGGGATCGCGGTGGCCAGCGGCAGCGAGACCGAGGCGGCCGCGGCCGGCTACCGGGAGCCGTCGGTCGGAGCCGCCGGTCTGGGGTATGCTCCGGCGGCCGGGTACCCGCGGGTGCTCCTGCGCGGGGGCAGCGTGCTCGTCAGTCCGGTGACCTCGGCCGACGAGTCGGTCCTTCGCCTGGGTGGGAGCCTGGCGGGGTCGGCGGTTTCCCTGCTCAACGTCGCGCGGATCGAGTTTGTCCCCACCACTCCCGAGATAGAGGCCCGCATCGAACCGGCCCGTGCGGGATTGATCCTGACCGATGGAGATTTCCTCGACGGCAGCGTGCGGAGCATCGCGACCAATACCGTGACGATGAGTTCGCTGCTCTTCGGATTCCGTCGCTACACGGCCGGCAGCGAGGCCGCCGCGGTGCAGCTCGGGATCGTCGAACCCGAGGAGGCTCCGTTCCGGATCCAGTTGCGAAACGGTTCCGAGTTGCGTGCCCGGAGGTTGATCCCCGGCGTCGGGACGGTGCGCGCGGAATCACCGCTGCTGGGGTCGTTCGAGGTGCCCCTGGACACCCTGCGCAGCGTGCGCCGTGCGGGGTTTGAGAGGTGATGACATTGGGCGGGTGCCCTTGCCGACATGCGAGCAACCACGTTGCTGATGGGGGCCTTGCTGGGCGTTCAGGGATGTTCCAGCCCGGAGCCGTCGGTCCGCGTCCCGGCGACGGGGTTGGTCCCCGTCCCGGTGCCGGCGGTGGCGGTCTCGGCGGAGGTGCGACGGGCGCAGGGACTGGGGCGTACCCTTCAGTCGGTTCCTGCAGAATCCGCCCTGGCGGCGGAGGCTCTGGCGGCGGTTGCGGACCACGCAGTCGCCTGGGCGAATGACCCGGCCGTTCGTCGGGCCGTGGTGGAGGGAATCCGGGGCCGGGAGCGGGAGTTCTTCGAAGGCTTGTTCGCCCGGGCCGCTCGCGAAGTCACCCCGCTGACCCCGCTCCTGGAGGCGGCGGCGGCGGCGGTAGGCTCGGCGGGGGGTGACCCCGGGCGGTTGGCGGTGGTGCGCGAGGTATCGGACCGGGGATGCTGCATGCGGCGCGACGATCTCACCGCCGCGCTGCGGGGTCTTGCGCAGGGGATGGAGGGCGTTGCGGCGCCGCCGGTGGTCCAGGCGGAGGCAGTGCTGCGCCTGGCCGGGCTGTGCCGGCACCCGGATCCCGGCGTGGTTGCGGCGGCACAGGGTCTGGGCCGCTTCTTTCTTCCTCCGGCGCCTCCTCCTGTGGAGGCCCCGCCTCCCGGGGACGGGGAGGTCACGGCGCCGCGCTGATCCAGACCAGGGTTCCCACAGGCAGGAGATCGAAGATCGGCATGAGGTCGGTTGCGGCCAGGTGGATACAGCCATGCGACGCGGGTCGTCCGAGACTGGGCTCATCCGACAGGCCATGGATGTAGATGTACCGGGAGAACGAGTCGACCTCGCCCCCGCGGTTCAGGCCGGGTTCGAGGCCCTCCAGCCAGAAGATCCGGTGGGTGATCGTCGCCGAGGGCAGGCCGGCCCAGGTGAAGCCGATGGGTTCGCGGGCGCGGAAGGCGGTGCCCACGGGCCAACCCGAACCGACTTTGCGAGCCACCCGGTGCAGGCCGAGGGGAGTTCGGTTCGTGTCACGCGCCTGGCCGATGCCGAATTTCGAGGTGGAGGCGCGAAAGGTGCGGTGGCGCCGGAAACCGCCCGTGGTGCGGGCGTCACCCAGGCCGGAGCTGGCATCCGGGGGGCGGACGAACCAGTCGACCGCCTGTCGGGCCACCGACACGGCGAGCACGTCGCGGGTGGGTCGGACCCCCCACCGGCGGCACGCGACCAGGAATCCCCGGGGCAGCTGGATTGGGCCGCGCACGGTGGAGCTCAATCGAGGTTCTTGACCAGGACCTTCGACCGCCGGCCGCTCGTGTCGTAGCGCTCCCGTCGTGACGGCGGCAGGTCGTTGGGGTTGCCCTCCGCAAACCCGCCCTTGGACTGGAAGTACGTGAACGCCTGGGTGGACAAGGCGATCAGTTGGCGCGCGCCGGATTCGCGGGCCTTGGACTCGACGTATTGCAGGAGCTTCCGGCCGATGCCCTGGTTTTCGTGCGCGGGCGACACGAACAAATAAGCCAGTTCGGCCTGGCGGTACTCGGGGTACAGGTGCATGGCCACGCAAGCGACGGGGTTGCGGTCGATCTCGTAGAGGAAGTAGTCGGAGATCTGCCGCTCGATCTCGGCGCGCGTGCGTTTCATGAGCTCGGCGCTGTCCACCGACTTGCGCGTGAGGATGAGGATCTGGCGGATGTCCTTCTTCAGGGCGCGTCGGATCATCTCATAGTCATTGGCGTAGACGAGGGTGCCGATGCCCTCGTTGGAAAAGACCTCGGCCAGGAGGGCTTCGTCCTGGCGTCCGTTGATGAGGTGGACCCGGGGCACGCCCGCCCGGCAGGCGGCGGCGGCGAACTGCGCCTTGGGCAGGAGGTCGGGGGGGAAGTCGTTGCGTTGGCGCACCAGGAGTTCGTCGAGTTCCCCCGAGAGAATCTGGCGGATGAAGCGGCCGCCGCAGGACAGTCCGTCGCTGCTGGTGATGTAGATGAGCTTGGCGGCTTTCAGCGCCTCGGCGAGGGCCACGGCGATGCCGTCGGAATTCACCCGGTACGTGCGGCCTTCGCCGTCGAAGCCGAGCGGTGGGACGACGGGGATGATGCCTGCGGCGAGCAGGCCCTGGAGCATTTCCACGTCGATTCGCTCGACCTTCCCGGTGAAGCGGTGATCGACCCCGCCGAGGATGCCCAGGGGGTGGGCGATGACGGCGTTCGTGTAGGCGCCTCGGAGGTCGCTGGTGGCGAGTCCCTCGAGGATCTCGTGCGTGAGGCGGTTGGCGGAAGTGAGCGAGAGCTTGAGCGTGGCCTCATCCGTGACGCCCGAGCCATCGAGATTCGACGGCGTGGTACCGGTCTCCGCGGCGAGTTGCTGGATCAGGGCGGCGGCGCCGTGGACGAGCACGACCCGGATGCTGAGTGAACGGAGGACGGCGACATCGAGGAGGATGTTGGCGAAGTTCTCGTTCATCACCACGGCGGCGTCGACGCTGAGGATGAAGGTGCGCTCCCGGAAGCGGGGGATGTAGCGCAGAATTCCGCGCAGGTCGGTGGCTTTCACTGAGTTTGGGGGCGGCGGCGGCGCCTGGGGCGTCGCGGGACGCGATTTAGTGCGACCGCGCGCCACGACTGGCAACGGAAAAGCGTCGGGCGTGGAGTGAAATGCACCTTGAAGCGGCGAGGGGCGGGCCGTTATGCAGGCGCATGCCTCTGCTGCTGGCGAAGGGTGGCTGGGTTTTCTGGCTGATCCTGCTGACGGGATCGGTGGGTATTGCCGT
>JBBQML010000538.1:0-4255 GCA_038328885.1 Verrucomicrobiota bacterium
CGATGAGTGGCTCCGAATCAATCCGACAACAAGGCACACGATGTCAAGTGGCAGCGCTTCCCGTTTCCCGGAAGCAGGATCAAGATTAGGAATGACAATACAGTACAGATTAAGATTAAGAGTAAGATTAAGAGCTTGAGAGCAAGAGTATGATTAGGGTTTGGACTGCGATTAAGAAGAGGCTTGCGACCGGGATCAGCGTCCTGAGTCCTGAACACGGGTCGAAGCTCCAGGCAACCCGTGGGCGAGGCGACGGCACGTCGACCCGACCCCGACCCCGACCCCGACCCCGGTCCAGGTTCGGGGTCCGGTGGCGGCCCATTTCAGCTTGAACAGCCCCTCCCGATCGCCGACTGTTCGTCCCTTCTCCGAGGGAAACTCTCATGAGCAAACCGTCGCTGCGGAAACGGCCGGGACTTCTGCCGACGGATGGCAGCCGATCCCGGCAGGCAAGCCGTGACCCTCCTTCTCCTGGCCCCAACCTCACGCGACACGAAAAACGCCCACCCACTGGATCCACATGAAGACTGCAAATCGCACTCTGGCCTCCCCCAACCGCCGAACCTTCCTCGGTCGACTCGGCAAGCTGGCGGGCGGCGTTGTCGCCCTGCCGCAATTCATCCCCGCCCGGGCCTTGGGCGGCGGCGGCGCGGTGGCGCCCAGCGAGCGCATCGTACTCGGCGCGATCGGGATCGGCGGCCGCGGCACCCACGTGCTCCAGGCCTTCGTCCATGAACCCGGCGTCCAGTTCGCCGCGATCTGCGACGTGAAGGCCTCCCGCCGCCAGTCGGTGAAGAAGATGGCGGACACGCTCTACGGGAACAACGACTGCGCCATGTACGGTGACCTGCGCGAATTCCTCGCGCGCCCGGACATTGACGCGGTGCTCATCGCGACGGGACCGAACTGGCACGCCGCCGCCTCCATCATGGCGGCGAGAGCCGGCAAGGACGTCTATTGCGAGAAGCCCTGTACCAAGAATATCGCGGACAGCCTGGCGCTGGCCCAGGTGTTTCGCCGCACGGGACGGGTATTCCAGGCCGGCACGCAGCGCCGCAGCCTGCCCAATTTCGCCTTCGCCGCCGAACTCTGCCACACTGGCAAGCTGGGCAAGCTCCACACGGTCCATGCTCATCCGGGGGGGTTGGCCACGGGCTCCAGTGGCTGGCCCAAGCCGGAACCCGAACCGGACAAGGAGGAGGCCGACTGGGACCTGTATCTGGGGCCGGCGGCGTGGCGACCCTACAACCGCAGCCTGCTCAACAACGGTGGCGGTTTCGAAAAGGGCGGCGGCATGGTCGGCGGCGGCTGTCTGGAGTGGGGGTCGCATTGTGTGGACCTCTGCCAGTGGGCCAACCAGGCCGATGACACGGCGGCGATCGAGTACTGGCCGGAAGGGGACCAGTTGCACGCCCTCTACGCCAACGGCGTGAAGCTCGTCATGCGCAACGATGGCTGGCTCCCCCTGGGCTCCTGTCCGGTGCGCTACGAAGGTGACAAGGGATGGGTGGAGACCGGCGACAACGGCGATGTGGTCACGCAACCCGAGGAGTTGCTGGACCGGACGCGACCCAAGATCGGCGGCTACCCCGCCAACTTCCACGTGCGCGACTTTCTGAACGGCGTGCGTACTCGCGGCCAGACGCGCGCGAACGCGGATGTCGCCTGCTGGTCGCACATCACTTGTCACGCCGCCAACATCGCCTTGTTCCTCGGACGCCGGGTGAAGTTCGACCCCAAGAAGCACGAGTTCATCGGCGATGACGAAGCCAACCGCCTCCGCTCCGAGGCGCTGCGCGCACCGTGGAGAATGTAACCCGAGGCCTGATGATCGACGAACCGAATCCCTATCGACCCTATCGAAGCAAGACCATGATGCGCACCATTCAGCCCCCCGCCCGGAGTCCGAAGTCCAAGGTCCGGCTGGCGTTCCTCGCCACCTTCCTGGCGGGGTTCGCCCTCGCCGCACCCGCGCCCGCCGCGGACTCGCCGGCGGCTTCCGCCGACAAGGCCCGCCAGGCCCTGGCCGTCCTCCAATCCGACGCGCCGCCGGAGGAGAAGGCCGCCGCGTGCAAACGCCTCGCTGTTTTCGGAGGGCCGGACGCCGTCGCCGGCCTCGCGCCCCTCCTGGCGGACGAACGTCTGTCCTCCTGGGCGCGCATACCCCTCGAAGTCATGCCTGGTCCGGCACCGGACGACGCCCTGCGCGAGGCGATGGGCCGCCTGTATGGCAACCTGCTCGTGGGCGTCATCAATTCCATCGGCGTCCGGGGCGACCCCAAGGCCGTGGACGGGCTTGTGGCCCGCCTGAAGGACGCCAACGCCGAAGTGGCGTCGGCCGCCGCGGTCGCCCTGGGCCGGATCGGGGGCGGGCCGGCCGTTGGGGCCCTCGAGGCCTCGCTGGCCACGGCCCCGGTGGGTGTGCGCTCGGCGGTAGCCGAGGGCTTGATTCTGTCAGCCGAACGATTCTCCGCCACCGGCCAGGCCGGCGACGCCGTGAAGCTCTACGATGCGGTGCGTCGTGCCGAGGTGCCCGCGCAACGCCGCCTCGAGGCCACGCGTGGCGCCATCCTCGCCCGCCAGACCGAGGGCCTTCCGCTCCTGCTCGAAACCCTTCGTTCCGCGGACCGCGACGTCTTCGACATCGGGTTGCGCACGGCCCGCGAACTGCCAGGCCGCCCGGTCACGGAGGCGCTGGCGGCCGAGTTGAATCGCACCCCGCCCGACCGACAGGGCCGGGTGCTCCTCGCCCTCACGGATCGCCGTGACGACGCCGTGCAAGCAGCCGTGTTCGGTGCGGTCAGGCAGGGTTCGAAGTCGCTTCGCCTCGTGGCCATCGGCGTGCTGGAAAGGCAGGGCGACGTCGCCTCCCTGCCGGTGCTCCTGGAAGCCGCCGCGGACCCCGACCCGGAGGTATCCAAAGCCACCCAGGCCGCCCTGGGCCGCCTGCCCGGGAAGGCGGTCGACACCGCGCTGACTGCCCGGCTGCCGCAGGCGTCCGGACCGACGCGGCAGGTGCTCGTGGAACTGGCCGGCCGGCGACGCGTGACCGCCGCCGTGCCGGAATTGTTCAAGGCCGCAGACGCAACCGATCCCGAACTCCGCAGCGCCGGCATCCAGGCGCTGGGCGAAACTGTCACCGTCGCCGAACTGGGCCGGTTGGCCGACCTGCTGGCCAAGTCGCGGTCGGAGGACGACCTGGCCGACGTGGAAGCCGCGTTGGACTCCACCTGCACCCGACTGCCCGACAAGGCTGGATGCGCGGAGCCGCTGCTGGCCCGCCTTCCGACCAGCGCCGCGCCGGCGCACTGTGCCCTGCTGCGAGTGCTGGGCACCGTGGGCACTCCGAACGCCCTCGCGGCCGTACGTTCCTCCCTGGCCCACACCGACAACACCGTGCGCGACGCCGCGTTCCGCGTGCTGGCCGACTGGCCGGAGGCTGCTGCCCTGCCCGCCTTGGTGGGCGTCATCCGCGCTCCCGCGAACGACACCCAGCGCACCCTCGCTTTGCGCGGGGCCGTGCGGTTGCTCGGTCTGGGAGGCCAACCGCCCGCCCAAACCGTGAAGGCCTATGGCGAACTCCTGGCCCTGGCCCACCGGGTGGACGACCGCAAGCTGGTTCTCTCCGGCCTCGGTGCGGTCCCCGATCCCGCCGCCATCAAGTTGGTTGAACCGCTGCTCGCGGAGGCGCCCGTGAGGAAGGAAGCGGAGTCCGCCCTGCTGAGCATCGCCGGGGGTCTTGCAGGTACCGCGCCCGCCGAAGCGAAGGCGCTGGCCTCCAGACTGCAGGCGGAAACGCAGGACGACGCCACCCGCGCCCGGGCCGCGCAAGTTTTGCAGAGCATGGACAAGTCCGAGGACTACCTCATCGCGTGGCAATTTGCGGGGGCCTACAGGCTGGAGAGCGGTGAGAGCGGCTCGCTCTTCGCCAAGGAATTCCCGCCGGAGAAAGGGGACAACACGGTGGCCTGGCGTCCACTGGCCGCGGGTGCCCAGGAGGCACGTCCCTGGATGATGGACCTGCTCGCGACCCGGACTGGCGAGACCGGCTGTGCCGGCTACGCCCGCACCTGGGTTTACTCCGGCGTCGCACAACCCGCCCGGGTCGAATTCGGAACGGACGATGGCCACAAACTCTGGTGCAACGGCGAGGCGATTGCCCAGGCCGACCGCGGCGGCGCAGCCGTCCCCGGTGAATTTCAGACCATTGTCTCTTTGCGACAGGGCTGGAACGTCCTGCTCCTGAAGGTCGTCC
>JBBQML010000539.1:0-4237 GCA_038328885.1 Verrucomicrobiota bacterium
GTTGCAACTGGCCTTAGAGGGTTGGGGGTTGCATCGGATCGAGGCCGATACCGACCCTCGGAATGAGCGATCGCTTCGAGTCCTGGAGCGCCTGGGGTTCCGTCGCGAGGGGCTGCTGCGGGAGCGGTTCATGGTCGGTGCCGAGCTCCAGAACTCCGTGTTCCTCGGTCTGCTGCGCCGTGACTTTGAGACGGCCCTGCCTGACCGGGCCCGGCGCGACGACCCCGGGTTCCAGTGGTTTCCGTTCCCTTCACCCGCGGTGGTCACCTCCGAGCCGGGGAGCTAGCTGATCCGACGCGGCGGCCCGCGGGTCTCAATGGTGGTGCGGACCTCCCCCGCAGCAGCGGCGGCAGGATGAGGGATTGCCACCGCAGTCCGCGCCGGGGGACGCAGCACCCGCACTGCCCGCCGACCCGGCGGAGGCGGAGGCGAACACGGACAGCCGCTTTTCCAGCCGGGTGGAGCCGCACTTCGGACAGCGGGTGCCCCGCCAGTCGGAGGATCGGACCAGCACCTCGCTGTCGGCTTCGCAGGACCCGCAGTGGAATTCATAGATCGGCATGGGTGGAGCATGCGCGACCCGGCACCGGCGCTCAAGCCAGCGGTGAGGGACTGAACCGCCAATGGACGTGGCCGCCAACGTCCGCTACAGCTCCCGTCCGAAGCATGAGTTCTCCGACGTCCCACCCACCGACCACCCCGTCGCTGGGGCGTACACGGTTCACGAGCGAACTCGAGGTGCGCCCCGACGACATCGACATGTTCCAGCATGTTCACAGCAGTCGTTATCTCGACTACGTGCTGGCGGCGCGGTTCGACCAGATGGCGAGGTTTTACGGGATGTCGATGGAGGAATTCCTGAAGCTTGGCCTCGCGTGGTTTCAGCGGTCGGCGCACCTTGAATACAAGCGCCCGCTCCGGCTGGGAGACCGTTTTTCGGTGACCACCTGGATCCAGGAGATGGAGCGCGACGCGGTGCGGGTGGAGTTCGAGTTGCGGCGCGCCGACAACAACAAGGTCTGCTGCGATGGTCACTGCCACTACACCCTGGTCAACGTGGCCACGGGCCGTGCCGAGGCGATCCCGGAATGGATCGCAACCAAGTATGGCGTCTGAACCGCAACCGCGATCGATGCGCAGCCGCCGCGCGGCCTGGCCGTGGTTGCTGGGGATCGGTGCCGCCGTCCTTCCCGCACTGTGGGCGGTCAATCAGCGGGTACCCATGCCGTCAACGCTGGGACTGACGGGAGGCCGGCTGAACGCCTGTCCGGACTCCCCCAACTGCGTGTGCAGCGAGGGCGGGGACGCGTCTCACGCCATTGCGCCCTTCCCCTTCCCCTTCACCGACGAGGCGGGGGTCGCCCTGTCCCGGGTCCGACAGGCGCTCGACGGCATGCCCGGGGCTCGTCGGGTCCGGGAGGAGACCGGCTACCTGCATTACGAGTTCCGCACCCCGGTTTGTCGGTTCGTCGATGACCTCGAGGTGGCGGTGGATGAAGGCGCCCGGTTGGTCCACGTGCGGTCGGCGTCGAGGGTGGGGTACTCGGACATGGGTGCCAACCGCAAGCGGGTCGAGGAACTCCGCCGTCGGCTCGCGCCTTAGCAGGTGCCGGGAGCATTCTCGTGGGCCCGGCCCAGCAGAAACAGCCTGGCCTTCTCGTAGCTCCCTCGCTGCAGGTAGTGGCGGAGGTCGCCGGGGGCATCCGCGGGGAGCGAGGCTCCGAGTCGGTCGAGCCGTTCCAGGATCGGGTGGAGGTCGGGTTTGACCGCCGCCGTGCGGATGCTTGCGGCGGCGCGTTCCAGTTCCTGCAGGGTTTCCAGGAGGGCCTGTTCGGTGGCGGTCATGCGCCCAAGGCTACATGGGTTGCTCTCCGGTGTCGCCACCCCGCCCGGTGGTTGAGGGGGTCACGCGTGCGAGAACGCGCCGCCGCCGGCCGCGAGGTCATGCGTGGCGGTTCGGGAACCCACGGTCCGGCCGGGTGCAGCCCGCGTACCGGGGTTTGCCGCGCGGACCCCGGGTGGTTATCCTTCCGGCCGGTCATGGCGCCATCTTTCCGCCGGCTTTGGTTGGTCTGGGTGATTTGGATGATCCTGCTGCTGGGTGTGGGCACCTGGTTCATGGGGCGCGTGAGCTGGGCGGCAGGGGACGACCCCGTGGTCCTTGCAGACTGGCCGCGGACAACCGGCACGATCCTCGTCTCGGAGGTCATCGAAGCGGTGTCGCCCCGTCCGCTGGCGTCGCTGCCGCGGAAGCCCTCCGAGCCCCTCGCCCCGTTGGTGACCAACCTGGAACCGAGGATCCAGTACCGCTACGTGGTCGCAGGGGTTGGCTACACCAACCAGGAGATCACCCGCGTCCGGCGCCTGGGTTGGCAAACGCCCGAGGCCTTTGCCCGTGCCATGACGAACCGCTTCCCCGTCGGCGCCGAGGTCCCGGTCCACTACGACCCCCAGGTGCCCGGTCGGTCCGTGCTGCTGATCCGCTACGATGCCGGGGGGACTCGAGTCATGCCGCTCCTGTTCGGGGGTGCTTTTCTCCTGTTCATCGTCCTCGTGGCCTGGCCGCGGCGTCGGCGAAGCCTCTGAACTTGTGCCAGCCTCCGGTTCATGCTTCCCGCGAGCCTCCCGCCCAACCGGGCAACCGGTGCCTCCCGCATGGCGTCGTTCAGGCTGAGGGCAGCCAGCCGGTGGCGGTCACGGCACTACCGGTCCAGCTTCCGCAGGCACTGCCCTTCGATCGACATCCACTCCACGGTGCGCTCGGCCAGATCGAACGCGAGGTACGTGGGCCAGGCTCCCGGCTGGCGCCCGGGGTTGAAGACCCAGGTCGCGCCCAGGCGCTCGATCCACGATCCCTCCACCTGGAACGGTGCGTTGTGGATGTGGCCGGAGAGTACCAGGTCCGGCTGGTGGCGCTGGATCCACCGGACAAGGTACTCGTCGCCGGCGAACTTGCGGCCGGTCCAACTCACCGGCGACTCATGAGGGGGGGCGTGGTGGATCCAGATCCAGTGTTCGTGCGCACGCGCGGCGTCCCTTTCCAGGAGTTGTTCCAGCTCGGCCCGTGAGGCGGGACCGTCCCACCAGGGGCAAACCGTCAGCAACGCGCCCCCCATCTCCACGGCATCGCCATCGACCGCCAACCGTGGGCCTCGCGCTTCCTGCAACCACGCGGCCACCGATTCGTCCGCCGCGCTCCGGGAGTCCCCGTCGTGGTTGCCCGAACTCACCAGCAACCGGGTTTGCGCCGCGATCCACCCCAAGTACTTGAGGATCACCACCGCCTGGACATCGATCTCCAGTGCCGAGGAAAGGTCCAGCAAGTCGCCCCCGACAACGACGCAGTCGTACTTGGCGGCGTTCGCGCCGAGCCAGTCGAACTGTTTCAACGCGTAATGCAGGTCGGCGACGAAGAGCGGTTTCATGGGTGCCGGCGCGACGGGGCTGGGCCTTGGCTGGGAGCCTGGGCGGGGGAGCCGGTCAGCACCCATCACGCAACGCTCGCCCGGGACCGCAGCTCGGAGAGCCCGGACAGCACCTCCGTCCGAGGCAGCCGTCCCCGGACCAGCGTGGTGTCGCTGTGACCCAGCAACCGCTCATAGAATGCCGTCCCGAACGTGAGAGCTTCCGGGGTGACCAGGCCGGTCCCCAGCAATCCGAAGAGGGCGTCCTCGGCCTTCCCGAAATCGCCCAACTGCTCGTAGTGCTGCATCAGGCCCGCCTGCACGTCCTCTGGCAGAGGCTCTTCGCCCGCCTCCAGCGCCCCGGCGAGGGCCTCGATGCTCGGAACGAACTGGGGAGCCTCGCCGGCTTCGGACGGGCTTTGCAGGCTGAACAGGAGTCTCAGCGCCTTGAGGTGACTGGCGCGCCCGGAGGAAGTGTCCCCGGCCTCGGTGGCAAGGTCGCCGGCTTCCTTCAACAAGGCCACCAGGTAGAACATGCGTACCCGCGCCTCCAGGGCCGTGCCGCTGCGGACGATCCGCGCGAGGAGCTCCATCGTGGAGAGCCGGACGAGGTCAGCCCGCGCGAGACCCAGGAGTTGCTGGAGTTCACGTTCGACGGCAGGCGCCGCCGCCTCCGCCGGACCAAGGCGTCGGAGCTCGGCAATCCGGGCCAGGGCCCGCGTGAACTCCTCAATCAGGCGGAGCAGGTAGTCGTGCTGGATCATGGCAAGCGGGGCTTCATCGTTGACGGCGAGCCCCGCGAGGGTGCCGCATCCTTTCAGAACCGCAATGGG
>JBBQML010000540.1:0-4231 GCA_038328885.1 Verrucomicrobiota bacterium
GGGCCGGTCGAGTCGCCGACCACCCGGTAGAGGCCGTAGTCCGTGACTTTGGCTGTGATCGAACTCATCGGCTTTGACTGCGGGCGCCGGGTGGTTTTATTGATCACCCCGGTTAGCTGGGAGTTGGGGTAAAGCAACGCGGCCGGCCCGCGGATAATCTCGATCGAGTCAATGAACAGGTTGTCCATGTAGACCGTGCGGGAGATCATGCCATCTACCACGGGGTAGGTCGAAAACGCATTGCTCCCACGTAATTGGAAAAGTTCGCCGCCAAACTTGGGCACGCCGCCCACGTAAGTCAGCACCTTTGCCAGATCGAATTCCCCAATGTCATCAATCGCGTCGCGCGTGACCACGGTGATCGCCTGCGGAATGTCCGCCATATCTTGGCGTGTCTTGAACGGGGTCGCGCTGGTGGCTAAATAGCCTTGGTCTTGGCTCGATGTGACGCGGTAAACCGATAGTTGGATCGCCTTGTCCCTTTCCTCCTTGGCGTCATTGCTGGCCGGAGAAGGTGCGGTTTGTGCTTGAGCGGAAAGCGCCACGACGAGCGTGAGGGCGCATATGACTAACTTGGTCTTCAATTCATCTGCATCAGCCTGGTAGGTACTCATAGTTTTTTGGTGTCAAGAAAGCATCTGCCGATCATGTATACGAAAGAATCCAGTCGAAAATTTGTGTCAACAAATTTCTAAACTTTGCATCATACCACTTATGTAGATATTGGGCCCTTTAGCTGGAGCCTGTCCCGACTTCCCGTTTTTCAGAACTGATCGCTGTTTTGGGCATGAACCTGGCCGGTAATTTCTCCGCAATCTCTCGGTTTTGCCTATTCCTGGCTTCAATGTGCCAATTTTGCTCCCGGCCCAATCATCCGATCAGTACAATCCAACCGCCCCCCATCGGTCACTGAAAATCGGCTACAGTCAAGCCGCTTCGAGCGCTTTTCCTGAGATGTCGATCTGGCCGGGAATCCACATGCCGAGCGCGCACGGTCGCCCGGGCCTCACCAAGGTCGCGGATCTCGCGAATCCGATCCGACATCATCCGCACTGTCTCCGCTCGTGCGTGGGGCTCACAGCACATCGGATTTCTCCACCAATCGAGCTCCAGTCCTTCGAAGTCGTAGTCCTCGACCACCTCCTTGATCTGCGTGAACAACGCGTCGCGAACCTCCTGGCGCTCGAAGTTGAGACCGGTCCGGTAGGAGGGATCCCGCATGGTCGGAGAATAGGCACCCCGGCTCAGCCGCATTCCCGGCTGCCTGAGGAGCGGGTGGTTAAAGAAGCTGCCGTCGATGTTCTTGGCTCCGTGGAAGTCATTCATTCGAATGCTCACCCACGGCGAGATTTTCTGCCGCCGGCAGGCCTTGGAGGTTTCCGCCAACCAGTCGGCGCCGGCATCAAGGAGATCTTGATACAGCCCGAAAAACGATTCGAACCGGTCCAGAAACCCCTCAATCTGGTCGGGTTCCGTGACGCCGGCGCAGACGGCGTGGCCTCGGAAGAACTCCCGGTCTCCCCGGCGGTAGCCTTCAAGAATCGTCGGCACCGTTTTGCTGGGGTACCAGGCGCGCGACGCATTGGCGTTGATCACAAAGGTGTCGACGCCGCTCTTTCGCAGCGTCTCAACGTACCGGTGAATCGCTTTCGCCTGGAATGGCCCGCCCACCGGCAGGGTCTCGGTGCCAGTCCTGCCCTGTCCGGCTTTCATCACAAAATCCTCTGGCTGCCAGAGCTCCGGATTGTAGAAGAAGACGCAGGTGTCGCCGTTGAACAAATTCCGGTGACCGCGGGATAGCCGGGACCGCGGCGTCTCGCTGCGCGACCCAGGAGCTTGCGCGAGCGCAGGCCCTGCCGCTGACAACGAGGTTCCCAATAACGGTGCCAGAGTGGCGCCGGCGGCGGTGGCAAGGAGGAAATCGCGACGGCTGGTGCCCATGGTGAGGTAGGGGAAAAAATGAGGAACGAAGCGCGACTCGCTTCCTTACGGCAAAGCAAGCAGGGTGCCGGCGATGTGCTGGATTCCACCTGCGACATTGTGGTAGTAGGTCACCAGGACGTGCTTCGAATCCACGACCACCGCCCAAGGATAACCAAGGTCCGTCGTGGTGCCATCGTCCCGCAGGATCAGTTCGGGCGCCGTGGCGAAGTCGGTGCATTCGGCATTCAGCACCCTCGCCCGGATGCCAAGGGGCTTGTGACGATAGCCGTAGGTCAGCAGAACCCGTTCGTCCGGAAGGCGCACCGCGTGAAGCGGATGTCCTTGGAAGCCCATGCCCTGCCAGGGCTGGAATGTCTTTCCACCGTCGGTGGACCGGGCAATGCACGCTTGATCCTGGAAATCCTCGGAGCGGAGGAAGGCGACAAGGTCGCCCTTGGGTGTCTCATAGATCGAGGTTTCGTTGAAGGAGACCTTGGGGTCGCTCGCCACTGGGCAGGAATACGACCACGTCAGGCCGCGATCCGACGAAGTGACCAGGTGGGTGGATGTCTTGCGCGGTTTCACCGAGTCGGTGGCCGCGCTGACCCAGAAGATCCGTCCATCGCGTCCCTCGGTGAGAGCGCCTCGATTGTAAGCCGGCACCGGCTTTCCGTACGGGTCGTTCAGCACCTCGACCGAAAGGTGCGGAGGATAGTACGGGCCGGTCCAGCGCCGGCCCCCGTCGGTCGAGCGCACGTAGTAGCCGCCGTTGAAAATGGAGCCCGGGAAATTCTGGAGGAACGGCTCCTTCAGGTTGGGAATCCCATCCGGTCGCAGGAACGTCCATCCATAGGTCAGGCAAAGCAGACTGTCGTCGCGCAATTGCAGCAGGCACGGATCCTGCGAACCGCCGAACGGGTGGGCATAAATCAATTCCGGCTCTGCAGACCAGGTCGAGCCGCCGTCGCGCGAGCGCACACCCACGAGGTAACTATTGGGGTCGACATGGTTGTTCTTCGCCTCCCCCAACGCCTTGCGGTTCGGAGCGCGGCGGAACGCGACGAGCAGTTCTCCGTCGGGCCGGCGCACGACCGACGGGAAGGCACTGTGAAAACGCGCGTCTTCGTAGATGACGACGTCGCGCACTTTACGGAGGTCTGCAACGGCCCCGACGAGGAGCGAGGGGACGCAGAGGGGAGCGAGGAGCAACAACCAGGGGAACCGGGATTTCGTGGGATGCATAAGAAAGAGAGTTTCAGGGAGTGGCCACGGACAGGTCGATCCAGCAGCCAAAGGTCGAGCGACCCTGACCGCTGCGCCAGTCGCCCAAGTCGTAGGCAAAGAAGATGCGGTTGTTCGCGGGTAACTCTTCAATCGCGGTGTAGTGGGTGGTCAACACGCCCGACGTCATGCGCACAACGTGACTCCAGGTTTGTCCGTCGTCCAGACTGACCGCGAGGTAACTGCCGTTCCAGGGATGCTCGGCGCGCGGCCAGCAGGCCCGCGGCGGAACCCGCACCCCGAATGAGGCAACCAGGACTCCGCTCCGCAGCACCACCAGATCGGGATCCACCACCGCGCCGATCAGCTCGTTAGGATTCTCCGTAATCATTCGTCCCTGTTTGTCCTGTGCGTCGCGGAACTGTTCGGACCAGATCTCGGTCCGGTGGACATCCAGATCGGCGAAGACTCGCGGCTGGGTTTTCCATGTACGCCCCTCGTCGTCGGAGATCGCCTCCCAAAGTTCACGCCCCGTCCGCATAAAGCAAAGCAATCGGCCGGCGCGGGGACCGCGGGAAATCCGACCCAGCACCGCTTCATTGAAGCCTTCCGTCCCAACCCTTCCATCCGCGGCGACGACGGAGACCAAATCCCAATGACGTCCCCGATTGGTCGAACGGAGCAGCACCACCCGTGTCTTGAACATGGTCGGCGAGTAAGCGGAAGCCGTCTTGTCTCCCTCGAACCAACCATAGAGAGTGGTTAGCAGGTCGCCGTTCGGTAGTTCGAGAATCCGACGATGCAAGCGGACCGCGGCGTGTGGCCTGCCTCCATCATCCGAGGACCCGGGGAAGTTCACGCCCGGCAGATTGAACGTGATCGGAAGGGGCCCCTGAAGCGTGCGCCAGTCGTCCGTGGAAACGTACAGGTGGCCTTCGCCTTTGCCAGCCACAGGACCAGGGGTCACATAGGTGTCGAGTGCCAAAATCGTACCGTCGCGCAGTTGAACGGCTCCGCCCTCTAGATTGAGCCCATTTTCGTTTTCCTTGAGGGGCAGCCTCTCCCAGGTCGTCGCGGCATCACGCGA
>JBBQML010000541.1:0-4209 GCA_038328885.1 Verrucomicrobiota bacterium
GGAGGAGGTCCACCACCGTGTTGCCCAGTTCAGGGGGCCGCGGGATGAGCAGGTCCATCTCGCGCTCCTCCGGCGGTGCCTCCAGGCCGTCGACTTCGTAGAAATGATCCAGCCGGTGGCGCGCCTTGGACCGCTGGGCGCGCACCCCCGCGCGCACCCACTCGAGTTCCTCCCGCAGAAACCGCTGCCGCCGACGCTCGCCCTGTTCGGCGATCTGCTGGCGCACGGCCTTGGACTCCAGGTACGCGGTGTAGTTGCCGGGGTGCGAGAAGCTCCGGCCCTCGGCCAGTTCCACCACCCGGGTGGCGATGACGTCGAGGAAGTACCGGTCGTGGGTCACGAAGATGACCGCTCCGGGAAAACCCCGCAGAAAATCCTCCACCCACCGGATCGATTCGGCGTCGAGGTGGTTGGTGGGCTCGTCCAGGAGGAGCAGGTCGGGTTGCCCCACCAACGCCCGGCAGAGCGCCACACGGCGCTTTTCCCCGCCGGACAGCGGACCAACCCGGGTGTCGAGGGGAGCGGTGCCCAGGGCGGTGGCGATGGCCTCGATGCGCGTCGACAACTGCCAGCCGTCGGCGTGCTGGATCTCGTGCAGCAATTCGGCAAGTTCGGCCTCGCTGCCCTCCCCGGCCTCGTACCGGCGCACCCACTCGAGCAGATCGGCCGCGCCCGCCTCGATGTTCTCGCGCACCGTGCGCTCTTCATCGAGCTCGAACTCCTGCGGGAGATAGCCCAGGCGCAGGCCGCGCCGACGCGAGATATCGCCCGCATCGGGAACGATCTCACCCGCCAGGATCCGCAGCAGGGTGGTCTTGCCGCACCCGTTGCGCCCCACCAACCCCACCTTCTCCCCGGGCAGCACGGACAGGGTGACATCCTCGAGCAACCGCTGGTGGCCGTAGGCGAGTTGCAGCGTGTTCGCGGAAAGAAGCGCAGGTTGGGTGGAACTCATCAGGAATCGTTAAGGCGTGAATCGGTGGCCGGGACGAATCGCCCCGGTCGCGCAGCCTGCCCCAGCGAGGGCTCATTCGACAACCCGCCAACGTTCCCCCAGGATCGGCGGCGGAATGTCCGACGACCGACAGCGCAGCCTGGTACTCGCCGCCGGAGCCCGTCTCGGGGACGGCGGCCAGGGACTCAATCTGCTCCACATGCTCCAGGGGGCCTCATCGGATTTCCAGACCCAGGTGTTCTGTCGTGACGGAGACCACCCGGACGCCCGCCTCCACCCCGTACCACCCTCCAGGGCGCTGGACCGGGTATTCGGCCTGCCCCTCATCCGACGCCTGGGCGACTGGTACGCCTTCCTTGCCGAGGGACACTTCGACCGCCAGGTCGAACGGCGGCTTCCCCAAGTCGACATCTTCCAAGGCGTCACCGGCCAGTGCCTCCGCTCCCTCCGCCGCGCCAGACAACTCGGCGCCCGCACGGTGCTCGACGTCGTCACGGTCCACGTGGACGACGGGAACCCGCGGGTGGTCGAGGAATCCGCCAGGCAGGGTTGCACGGCCCGGGTTCACCAGGGCCAACTGCGCCGGCAGCGGGCCGAGTACGACACCGCGGATCTCGTCCGGGTGATGTCCACCCACGCCCGGAACACGTTCCTCGAACGTGGGTTCCCCCCCGACCGGGTCTTCGTCCTCAACCCCTACCTCGACGTCCGGGACTTCCCGGAGGCCACCTTCCAGGAGCCAACCTTCCGGGTCTGCTTTGTCGGCCGATTGGTTCTGGCCAAAGGATTCCACCACGTCATCGAGGCCTTCAAGTCCGCCAACCTGCCCGACAGCGAGCTCGTGTTGTGGGGAGGAACCGGCGAACGGCCGGTGTACCATCTCCTCCAGCGCCTTCTGGCGGGAAGCCGCGGCATCGTCCAGCGTCCCGTCCCCATCCGGTCCGCGGGCCTTGCGGAGGTCTTCGGTCGCGCCAGCGTCTTCATCCATCCCTCGCTCGCCGATGGCTTCGGGTATTCCGTTGCCGAAGCCATGGCCAGTGGCCTGCCCGTCATCGTCACCCGGACCACGGGCGCAGCCGACTGGGTGGAGGATGGCGTCAACGGGTTCATCGTGGAACCCGGCGACCCCGGGGCGCTGCGCGAGCGGCTGGTCTGGTGCCACGGCAACCAGGCCCGCCTCGCGGAAATGGGACGCGCCGCACGGGCGACGGTGGAGACCTACACCCTCGAACGCTTCCGGCAGACCTATGTTCCTCACCTGCGTCGACTGATTTAGGCTTGTTCGCCTCCCGCCGACGAATACCGTGCGCCCTCGCTTTCCGGGCGGGGGCGGGCAACGGAGGCGCCCAGCTCACCGGGAGCTCGCGGACAGGGAGTAACGCCCCGGAATCGAAGCACCACCGCGGCCTGACCGAACTCGGACCATGCAGGACCTGACAGCACTACTGCTCTGTGGCGGCAAAGGCGAGCGCCTGCGGCCCTTCACGGAGCATTGTCCCAAGCCCCTGGTACCCCTCGCCGGCCGGCCCATGCTCCAGCACCTCGTGGAGTACCTGGGCGCCTGCGGGCTCCAGCGATTCGTCTTCTGCGTCGGGTACAAGGCCGAGATGATCGATGAGTTCCTCCGCACTCACTTCCCCGATGGCTCCCGCTATCGGGCCGTCGACTCCGGGGACGCCACCATGACCGACCGGTTGGTGGATGCCCGACCATTCGTTCCCGGCCGCGCCCTGGTCTGCTACGGGGACACGCTGGCGAACGTCAACCTGGCCGACCTGGTTCGCCAACACGAGGCGAGCGGCGTCTCCGCCACCCTCACCACCTACCCGCTCCAGAGTCCGTACGGGATCGTGGACACCGATGAACGCGGCCTGGTACGCCAGTTTCGCGAGAAGCCGATGCTTCCGTTCTGGATCAACATCGGGTTTCTCCTGTTGGAGCCGAACGTGCTGGCCGGCCTGGCGCGCGGTTCCGACATGCCGGCGTTCCTCGATGCCCTGGCCGCCAGCCAGCGGTTGGGGGCCTACCGGCACGAGGGAAATCACCTCACCGTCAACACCGAAAAAGAGCGCGCCCAGGCCGAATCCCAGCTGGCGCAACTGTTTACCGTTCCATGAGCAATTCCATCCAAGGTCTCCGGGTCGTCGTCACCGGCGGTTCCGGCTTCATCCCCAGCCACCTCGTCCGCCGTTGCCTCGCCGACGGCGCCAAGGTCGCCGTCACCGTCCGCTACGGCAACATCGTCAAGAACGAGCGCCTCCGCGAGTTCTGGGATGATATCGAGGTGATCGAGGCCGACCTTCGCAACCGGGGCGCCCTCGATCAGGTCCGCCAGTGGAAACCCAACCTCGTCTTCCACCTCGCCGCCTACAACCACGTGGGCCAGAGCTTCACGCAGGTGGAGGAATGCTTCGATGTAAACGCAAAGGGTACCGCCAACCTCCTCGATACCTGCGGCCCGGTGGACAAGTTCGTCTACATGTCGACCTCCGAGGTCTACGGCCATCAGTCCAGTGTGCCGTTCGTGGAGACGATGACCCCCGATCCCATCTCGCCCTACGCCATCACCAAGTATGCGGGTGAGATGTACTGCCGCCTCAAGCAGCGGATGGCCGGGAGTTTCCCCATCGTCGTCGTCCGGCCCTTCAACGTCTATGGCCCCTACCAGAGCAGCAAGGCCGTCATCCCCGAGTTGATCATCAACTGCCTCCGCGGGGTGCCCGTCCGCACCACCAAGGGCGAGCAGACCCGCGAGTTCAATTACGTCAGCGACATCGTCGAAGGCCTCCTCCGCGCCGGCCTGCACCCCCAGCCCATCGAGGGTCCCGTCAACATCGCCGCCGGCGAGGAGGTCCGCATCTGCGACCTCGTCCGCACGATCGCCGAACTCACCGAGACCAAGTCGAGTGTCGAAATCGGCGCCCTGCCCTACCGCCCCACCGAGATCTGGCGCATGTACGCCGATGCCACGCGGGCCCATCAGATCCTCGGCTGGAAACCCGAGATCAGCGTCCGCGAGGGGCTCCGCCGCACCGTCGAGTGGTTCCGCGATCACCTCGCCCGGAACCCCGGCAAGCCCTGAGGCGACCCCCTCAACGAGGGCCGGACTGGCGCCACGGGGCCTGGCGCACGGCCCGGGCGCGTTCCCCAAAGCTGCCCGCCGCCCGAAGCAGGGCACCGCACCGCCCCAACGTGGCCTCCGCGTCGAGCACCCGCGGGTCGCCTTCGCCCCCACCCCGCCGGCCACACCACCA
>JBBQML010000542.1:0-4190 GCA_038328885.1 Verrucomicrobiota bacterium
GACCCCGCCGAGATTCTGATCGTCGCGAGATCCAGGATCCAGGGCTTCCAGTTCCTTACCCCGCTGTCCGGTGCCCCCCGGTCTCACCGAGCCCAACCCTCCACCTGCAACTCCGCCTCAACCTCGACCGCACCCATGAAACCTCCAGTGCTTCCAGTGCTAGCCGCAGCGCTGCTATGCGCCGCCCTGATTTCGGCCCAGGCGGCCATCATCGACCAACTCGTCCTGCATCTGCCCCTGGATTCCACGCTGGTGGACACCTCGGGGCGTGGTCATGACGGCGCACCCGTGGGGACCCTCGAGTTCAGCGGGGGCCAGATCGGCTCCGGGGCCGTCCACTTGTCCTTCAGTAAGACTGGCACGAACTTCAATTACATCACCCTGGGTGCCCCGGCGGATCTCAATTTCGGCACCTCGGTGGACTTTTCAGTGAGTTTTTGGGTGAGATTCAAGGACTGGGTTTTCGACCCTCCGTTCATCGGGAACAAGGACTGGCTGAGTGGGCAGTACCAGGGGTGGCTCGTAGGAACCGGCACCGATGGCAGGGTCCAGTGGAACTACAGCGGACTCCCCGGACACCGGAAGGACTACGACGGCCCCGCCGGCACCGTCAGCGACGGCCTGTGGCATCACCTCGTGATGACCGTCCTCCGAGCCGGCGAAGTCGTCACCTACCTCGATGGCGTCTCCGTCGACGAACGCGACGTCTCCTCCAGCCTGAACAATGTCGATACACCCGCGGGCTTGGCGCTCAACCTGGGCCAGGACGGCACCGGGCACTACACCGACGGGAACAGCGTCGAGATCCGCGATTTGATGATGGACGACGTCGGGCTCTGGCGTCGGGTGCTCACGGCCTCCGAGGCGCGAGCCATCCATGATGCCGGCAAGGCCGGGCGAAGTCTTGAAACCGTGGTGTCCGCACCCGAACCCCCGGTACTGATCCGTCAACCAACGCCACAATCGGCCGTCGCGGGCGAGGCGGTTGCGTTCCGGGTCCTGCCGCACGGGACCTCCCCGTTCACGTTCCAGTGGCAACGCAACGGCACGATCGTTCCAGGGGAAACGAACGCCATCCTGTCGCTGACCAACGCTCAAGCGTCCAACGTAGGAATCTACACTTGCGTCGTGACCAACGGTGCAGGCTCCGTCACGAGCACCGAAGCCGAGCTCTCGGTCGATGCCAGCCAGCCCCCGGCGATCCGGTCTCAGCCGCTGAGTGTGGCGGCGGCGGTCGGCAGCCGCGTCTCCCTCACGGTCGAGGCGGCCGGCGTGGCGCCGCTGACCTACCAGTGGTTGAAGGACGGGGCCCCGATCGCCAGCGCCGCCGCCCCAACCCTCACCATCTCCCGCCTCGCCCGAAGCGATGCCGGCCGGTACACGGTCCAGGTCCAAGGTGGCAACGGCCAGATCACCGGCAGTGCCGAGGCGGTGCTGACCATCGTCAGCGACATTCGACAGGGGTTGGTCACCTACCTGCCGCTCAATGGCGACTTCTGGGACAGGTCCGGCAAGGGCCACCATGGTGTACCGGTGGGAAACCCGTCCTTCGTCTCGGGCGAGCTCGGCCAGGCGCTGAGCGTGTCGTCCTTGAAGGACGGCAGCTCGTTCAACTACGTCACGCTGGGCAATCCGGCGGGGCTGGATGTCGGCCGCGAAACGGACTTTACGATCTCGTTCTGGACCCGCTTCACCAACTGGACGGGCGACCCGGTGTTCCTCGGCAACAAGGACTGGCGAAGTGGGGGCAACCAGGGATGGACGATCGCCACCGCAGGCAACGGCCGCCTCCAGTGGAACCTCGGGGATGGCGACGCCGGAGGCCGCACTCGAAAGGACTACGACGGCCCGGCCGGCACGCTCAGCGATGGCGCCTGGCATCACGTGACCACCGCCTTCCAGCGTGCCTCCGACGCTCGGACCTATCTGGACGGCCGATTGGTGGACACCAGCCCGATCAAGGCGGACCTCGACGATGTCGGTACCCCGACGGGGCTCGCGCTGAACATCGGGCAGGACGGCCGCGGCGACTATACGGACAACCGCGCGGTCGGCACTCGCGAACTGCTGATCGACGAGGTGGCGATCTGGCGGCGTGCGCTGGATGACGCCGAGGTGGCGGCCATTTATGCGCGGGGCACACGGGGCGAAGACCTCTTCGGTCGCCAGGCGGCGACCAACACGCTCCCGAACGGTGTGGCCTCCGGCGATCCCACTACGAATTCGATCGTTTTGTGGTCTCGCTCCACCGCCACCGGCGACCTGAGGTTCGAAGTCGGCACGACTCCTGATTTCGGCGCTCAAGATCCGAACCTCGCGGCGACCGCTACGGTTACGAACCCAGCCGTGCCGGTGAAGGTCACGATGGACGGCTTGCTGCCGGGGACACGCTATCACTACCGCGTGTCCGACGCGGCCGGGAGTGTTGGATTCGGGACGTTTCGGACTGTCACCGCGCCCGGCACCACGGCGGGGCTGAGGTTCGGCGTCTCGGGCGATGCCCGTGGAGAACTCGCCCCGTTCCCGGCCCTCGCGAACGCTCCGTCGCGGGCCCTCGATTTCTTTGTCAACCTCGGCGATACGATCTATGCCGACTATAGCTCGCCGGCGGTCCCTCTCGCGCAGGCACGCTCCCTGGAGGAGTACCGGCGCAAGCATGACGAGATCTACACCGCCCGACTCGGAGCGAATCACTTCGCCGCGCTGCGCTCGACCACGGCCTTCTTCGCGACCATCGACGACCACGAGGTGGCCAACGACTTCGCCGGAGCGGCGCCGGTGGGATCGGATCCGCGCTTCGACAAGACCGGCTTGCTGCTCAGCGAGTCGGAACTCTACCGCAACGGTCTGCAGGCCTTCGACGAATTCAATCCGATCGCCCATGAAGTTCGTTCCACGACGGCGGACCCCCACACGGACGGGAAGCCGTGGCTGTATCGAGCCCGGCAGTTTGGCCGGGACGCCGCGCTCTTTGTTCTCGACGCCCGAAGCTTTCGCGACGCTGAAATACCGGATCCCTCGGATCCCACCGATGCCACGCAAGTGGCTGCTTTCCTCGCCCTTTCGTTCGATATCCATCCGTTGAACGGCCAACCCCTGCCGCGCCGCACGATGCTGGGTCGCACCCAGCTCGAGGTGTTGAAAGCCGACCTGCTGTCGGCGCATCGCGCCCGCGTGGCTTGGAAGTTCATCGCGGTTCCCGAGCCGATTCAGAATCTGGGTGTGCTGGCGGCGAGCGACCGGTTCGAGGGCTACGCGGCGGAGCGCACCGAACTGCTCGCCTTCGTCGCCACCAATCGCATTCGCAACGTCGTTTTCATCGCTGCCGACATCCACGGGACGTTGATCAACAACCTCCACTACCAGCTTGGCCCTGGGCAGCCGCAGTTACCGACCCTGGCTTTCGAGATCACCACCGGTGCGGTCGCCTTCGACGCCCCCTTCGGACCCACCGTCATGGACCTTGCGGCCGATGTCCCGGCGGGTGCCCACTCGCTACTGGATGCGTTCCTTGCCTCTCTCGGTCTCCCGAATCGGCAGGCCTTCGACGCTCTGCTCACGCCGGCGCAGAAGAACGCCGCGATCGCGGCCCTCGTGGACAGCCAGGTCACGCCGCTTGGCTACTCGGCGCTCGGCCTCGCGGATTCGTCCCTCGATGCCGAGTGGCTCGTCGGAGGGCCGGCAGCTGTCTTCACCTATGGCTGGACGGAGTTCGAAATCGCCCCGATCACTCAGCAGCTTCGGATCATCACCTACGGGATTGCCGCGTACGGCACGAATGCGCCGAGTTCGGACCTTCTGCTCCGCTCACCGCAGGTGGTGAGCGAACTGGCGATTGCGCCCGGACGGCCCGTGATCGCCGTGGCCCGTGACGGATCGGGGATCACGTTGAGTTGGGATGCCTGGTTCGACGGGTTCCAACTCCAGACGACGGATGCGCTGGCTCCGGGCGGCGTCTGGTCCGAGGTGGCGAGCGCTCGTCAGGGTGAGCAGCGCGTCGCCCGAGTGCCGATCTCCACCGGATCGGGCCGCTGGTACCGGCTTCGCCAACCTTAAATGCGCATGGGAGCGGCTGCCCTTGGCCCATGAAATCGACCACGGTAGACTCCTCGTCCTGCTTCCGTGAAGCCTTCTGCAGGCGATACGGATGCAACGCCAAGCGCTACGAGAAGGCGGTGTTGCGTCGCTCG
>JBBQML010000543.1:0-4187 GCA_038328885.1 Verrucomicrobiota bacterium
GTGGGACCTGCAAGGAAAAGGACACACCCCCAAGGCACTCCGCAGTTGCTTCCCGAGCCGATGCCGGCACATTGCGGTGAATTAAGACATGAAAAACTACGTGTTCCGCGCGGTGCTCGCGCTGGTCCTGACATTGCGCGGGTTCGCCGCGGAGCCAGCTTCCCAGCAGGCCCAGTTGCCTGAGGCGTCACCGTCGAAACACCTGCTCGACAGCCTCGTCGAGAGCGCGAGTCCCGCTCCCCGGGAACCCGCGATCTCCCTGCGGGAGGCGGGTCGCATCACCCAGGCCACCGGGGCGGTGCTCACCCACTCCCACTACCGCCAGGTACCGATCAACGACGACGTATCCCGCGTTTTCTTCACGAACTACCTGGGGTCGCTCGACTACTCCCGCCTGATCTTCACCCAACAGGACGTCGACACGTTGGCGGGGAAGTACTTGGAGTCCCTGGATGACCTCACGCGGAGCGGCGACGCCTCCCCCGCCTACGAGATCTTCAAGCTCTACCTCACGCGCTTGGAGGAACGCACCACGTACGCACTGAAGCTGTTGGGTGCGCCTATCGATCTGACGGTCGACGAACGATTCAACCCTCAGCGGGACAAGGCGGCTTGGCCGAAAGACCGCGCGGAGGCGGAGGAGGTCTGGCGGTTGCGGGTGAAGTTCGACGTCCTCCAGGGCCGCCTCGCCAAGGACCAACCGGAGGACGTCGTGAAGAACCTCACCAAGCGGTACAACCGCCTGCTGAAGACCATGAAGGAATACGACGAAGAGGAGATCCTCTCGGCCTACCTGACCGCGCTCGCCCACGCCTACGACCCGCATTCCGACTACATGAGCCCGTCCGAGGCCAAGCAGTTCGAGATCAGCAACGTCAAACTCTCCCTGAGCGGCATCGGGGCGTTGCTCGAATGGGAGGACGGCTACACCCGCATCAAGAGCCTGGTCCCCGGCGGACCAGCCGAGCAGTCCAAGCAACTCAAACCCAAGGATCGCGTCGTCGCGGTTGCCCAGGGCGAGGGGGAACCCGTGGACGTGGTCGAGATGCGGCTGAACAAGGTGGTGGAGCTCATCCGCGGTCAGAAAGGCTCTGAAGTGCGGCTGACCGTCGTCCCCGGGGACTCCGAAGTCGGGACGCGCAAGATCATCCGGTTGGTGCGGGATGACATCAAGTTGTCGGAGCAGTTTGCCAAGGCCCGCATCATCGACCTGCCCGTGGGAGACCGCACGGTGCCATTGGGCGTGATCCTCCTGCCCCAATTCTACGAGAACTGCGCGCGTGACGTGGAGAAGCTGATCCTCCGGTTGAAAGAGGAGAAGGTGGAGGGCCTGGTGTTGGATCTCCGCCGCAACGGAGGCGGGATCCTCGAGGAAGCGATCGAACTGACAGGGTTGTTCATCCGCGAGGGCCCGGTGGTGCAGGTCAAGAACCACACCGGCATCACCCGGGTGCTCGAGGACGAAGACAGCAAGGTCGTGTGGGACGGTCCGCTGGTGGTGGCCACGGGACATTTCAGCGCCTCCGCTTCCGAGATCGTGGCCGCGGCGCTGCAGGACTACGGCCGCGCCATCATCATCGGCGATGCGGCCACCCACGGCAAAGGCACGGTGCAAACCCTCGTGCCGCTGTCCCAGTTCTTCAACCGGGCGTCGCTGACCGCGAACGCCGGGAAGCTGAAGTTCACGGTGTCGAAATTCTACCGGATCGCGGGCGGCACCACCCAAAAGTACGGGGTGACTCCTGACATCGCCCTGCCCAGTGTGCTGGACCCCATGGAGCTTGGGGAGTCCTACCTTCCAAACTGCCTGCCCGCGGATCGAACCACCCCGGCGGACTTCAAGCGCACCGACCTCGTGCAGGCGTACCTGGCCGCACTTCGCGACCGCTCCGCCAACCGGGTCGCCGCCAGTCGGGAGTTCGCGTTCGTCCTGGAGGACATCGAGGAGATCAAGACTCGCAAGGCCGACCCCAGCGTTTCTCTCGTCGAGACCCGCCGGCTCCAGGAGAAGAAGGACCGGAAAGCGCGCGACGAAGCGCGGAAGAAGGAACGCCGCGAGTTGGAAGCCAATCCGCCAGCGGTGCGCGAGCTTACCCTGGAAGCAATCGCCAAGGGCGAAGGCCCCAAGCCCGTAATCGCGAAGCCGAAGGAGCCGGCCGACACCAAGATCGATCCCACTTCGGATGCGGATGACGAGGACGAAGAGGTGACCGACGAGGACGAGCGGCGCCTCGAACCCCAGATGCGGGAAACTCTGAACATTCTTGCCGACTACCTGGATCTGCGCTCCGCCAAGGGCGAGCGACTCTCTTTCGGTACACGCCCGGCGGCCGGCCGCAAAGCCGCCGTGCGTACGAACTGAGTCGGCCCCCGGGATGCGGACCGCGGTCCTTCCGTTTCCGAAGCGCAGCCGCCTGGGCGCTGGGCGAGAGAGAACCCTGGAGTTCGGCCCTCTGCTCCAGGTGGTGGGGGTGTCGGGGAGCGTCGACGCGCCGGCCGAGTCGATGACTAACCTGCCCAGGGATGCACCCGGTCGCGTGCCAGGGAGGGTTTCCCGTGGTTGCGTCCGGAGAATCATTTCGGTAGAAGGGCTTGGTAGCCCGACCGTTCCACCCCGGTCGCGATTTCCATGACCAGTCCTGCGGATCCAGCAGCGGACACCTTCCGCGATCTGTTCTGTCGTCGTCATCGCTGCGATGCGGCCGCCTTCGAGCGCGCCGTGTTGAGCCGGTGCTTTCCGCCGTTGGCGAGTCCGCTGGGTCGCGCGTTGCTCCTGCTGCGACCCGCCGGGTTCCGCCGGGAGTTGACCCTCATCGCCGTGCTGGGCCAAGCCCGCAACGAGTCGGGGGTGCGCCGGGAGCTCGAGGGTTACGTCTACGAGAACCAACGGGACAAGTCCTTCCGAACCCAGACGCTGGGGTTGCGCCTATCACGCCGACGCTTCCTCCGGGTGTTCCGCGAGGTGATGGGAGGGCCGGGACTGCGAGCGAGCATGCCTTCGGCGATCCGGCCAGCAGCCCAGCCAACCGCCGGCCCCGCATCGAATCCCGGTGCGGAGAGCACACCGCAAGCCCAGGAACGCTGAAGTCCCGCGACTGCCCCGGAATCGCCCGAAGGGCGGTCGGTGCCTGAACCCCAGGGAGCGGCTGGCGAATTCCCGGGAGCTCAGTGGTCGAGCGCCATGCTGTCGAGCACAACCGCCCGGTCCACCCGGTCCTGGGCTTGCAGGTAGAACGGCTCCAGGAAGCTGAAATTGACCCGGTTGTGGAGCAGTTGACCCGGCAAGGGCTGGCCCTCGTTCTCGATGCCGGGATGGCGCTGCCGCCAGAGCGAGACAAAGGAATGGGTCAGGCAGTCGGTCAAGGCCCGTCGCCGCTCACGGCGGAAACGCCGGACTTGTTCGGGTCGCAGCACCAACCGCGAACGCAACCCCTCCAGGTTCTCGTCGGAGTCCAGTCGACGAACCACGTCGATCGAGTGATACACCCCCTGGACATAGCAGTAGGCCACCAGCACCAGCAGATCGTCGCCCTGCTGGCTGGCATCGCCTTCCTCGACCAGGTTCAGCCAGGAGTTCCCGCATGCCCTCGCCGCCGCCGATTGAACCGTGCGGAACAACTCAGAGCGCTCCATCCAGATCGCCAGGTCGACGGGAAACGCCGCCGGCGTCACGGCGGGAACGGTGGGTTTCGAGGATGCACTCACCGTCGGCAGGCTGGTCGAGGCCTTCATAGGAGGCAAGACTGGCGATCGGGGGCGGCGCTCATGTGGCGGGCAGGTGACATTCCCGTGACGCCCGCCGTCAGCGGCCCGAAGACGTTTCGCTGACCTTTTCGACCCGGAACTTCCTCAGCCGGACCGGTTCCCGAGGGCCTATCCCGGCCTTGCGGCGGGCCAGGGCGAGTTGCTGGGCCACGTTCTCGATCCCTTCCACCCCAGGCAGCAGCGCGCCCCGCCGACCGTCCGCGGTCGAGACCACCACGCCGAATTCCGCGGCATCCAATTCTGCCGGGTCGACCACTTCGATCAGCGGTTGGAGGACGCTGACCTCAAACCGGAGTTCAGGGAGTTCCTCGGGGGTCACCGCGGCAAAGCGGCTGTCAGCGAGGGCCGCCTCCCGGGCCATCCGGCAGGTTTCCTCGGCCACGCTTGGGTAACGGGGCTGGAGCGTTCCGATGCAGCCGCGC
>JBBQML010000544.1:0-4186 GCA_038328885.1 Verrucomicrobiota bacterium
CCGGCGATGACGCACCGGTTTGCGTTGCTGTAGAACTCGATCAGGTGGTCGTACCGGACCGTGTTCATGACGTTGCGCTCGTTCGCGTCGTTCACGCCGTTGCCGTCGGTGCCGATCACCGTGTTGTCCGTCAGCCGACCGTTCTCGTAGTTCTCGACCCCCGAGTCCCCGTCGCTTCGGCCGACATCCACCTGGGCCTGGTAGATGTCGTTGATGTTGAGGAAGGTCTTCCCGTCGGGGAGAACATTGAAGTAGTTCCCGTGCACCCGGTTGTAGGGCAGCTCCAACGCCAGCGCGAGGTGCATCCCGGCGGAGACGTTCCGCTCGCCGAGATCCCCCACCCCGTCGCTGTCCGTCCCGAAGATCAGCCCGCCGGAGAAGGTGTCGACGTTCGCGCCGTCCACGCTAACCCGGTGACGGAAGGCCGCCACCGCCGAACCGCCGCCCGTGAAGGTCTTGCCGTCGGGTTGCACGCCGAACCAGTTGCCCTGGACGCGGGCGTTCTCGGCCGCCTGGACGAGGGCGATGCAGTAGATCGAGGGATCGGCATCCGAACCCAGGGCATGACGGCTCGCGAAGCAGAGACCCTTGATGGTGACGTTGTCCGCCCCCAGCACCCCGAGGATCGCGTTTTCCGAATCCCCGTAGCCCGGGTAGGGCAGGCGGGTGGATCGGCTGTCCGGCTTCTCGGTATCGCCCTCGGTTTCCGTGCCGGTGGAATCCAGCACGATCTTCAGCGAGGCATTGTCACCTTCCAGGACCCCGAGGGTGTTGGGCGTGGCCCCGGGCTGCGAGAAGCCGTCGAGGATCACCCCATCCTGCGTGATCAACGGGTAGCCCCCGATCGGAGTGACGATCTTGTGAGGGCCGGCACCCTCGATGTTGAACTTGATGATGTCGTTGGCCTGCAGTCCGGCCAACGCCTCCTTCAGTGAGGTCTTGCCGTCCGTGGCGCCGCTCGCGTTGTCCGTGGTATCCACCACCACGGTGCGCACCGGCTCCACCCGGAGGTTGTCGAACAGCGCGAAGTTCTCCTCCCGCGGATCGGCGATCCCCGCGAAGTTGTCGACGTACCCCAGCATGACGGTCCCCGACTTGAAGGCGGTGTCGTTGGGCCGCTGCGCGATGATATGGCCATCGATCTTCCAGGTGACCACCTCGCCCACCTGGCTGATCTCGACCGCAAGCCACCGCTTGCCAGCCACGCCCGTGCCCTCGAATCGCGGGTAGGGGAAGACGTTCGCAAAGTAGCCGTCCTGATCGTCGGAGTCGATCGCGCCGTCGTTGTTCCGGTCGAGCAACCCGCCACTCGAATCGGACATCTTCGGCACCGGCGGTTGACCCACGCCCCCGCCCTGGAGAGAAACCGCATCGCGGGCGGCGCCACCGTCGCCGGTGAGCGCGAAAAACAGACCATCACTGCCATCGCGCCCCACCGCCGTGCTCAGGAAGTCGTCGCGTTGGACCGCGCCCACCAACGCAAACCAGTTCACGTACTCGCCGCTGTGGTTGATGCCGAACAGGGCGTACTCCGTGGTGCCGACGCCGTTGTCCAAGTAGGCGCCATGCGAGAGGAACAGGTCGAACTTGACCACGAAATCCCCGCTGAACGTCTGACCTTTGGCGAAAAGGTTCACCGCAGAGCGGGCGGCCTCGTCGTCCTTCTTGTTGACCGTGACCCGCAAACCCTTGGTCGTGCCCGCGGAGTGGGGAGCGGGGGGAATCGTCGACTCCGTCCCTTCAAAGTCATCGATGGCCGTGTACACCCGGTAGGTGACCTGACCGTAGTCAAACCCCCACTCGGCCGAATAATCGTCCGTGGCGGTCCCCTCGTAGTACCCCGTCTTGATCGTCCAACTGGCGGACGTGTCGGTGTCGAAGTTGTCTTCGAACAACGGTGCTGCCTGGATGAGTGGCGTCGCCGCGAGCAGCGCAGGCAGCGCCAACAGCCCGTGGATATGTCGGTTCAGTTTCATAGTACGTCGCGAGTCGTGATTCGTGATTCGTGAGTCGTGAGTCGTGAGTCGTCGCGGTCGGGAGTGTCGGGAGGGTGACCGGAAGGATGGTATTCCGCCCTGCCTTGATTCGGGCGGAGACCCCGCTCAGGGCCGGCCCCGTTCCCAACTCGGGGGCTTTACCACGCCCGCTGCTGGGCTACAAGCAGCCGACCGAGGGAAAATGCAGTTGGGTTCCCATGCGGCATTCGGCATCCGTGGCGGCGCCGAACGGAGGGGAGATCCGCGTCCGCGAGGCGGGCGAGGGAACGAGGGAGGAGGAAAAAAAACCGGGCTCCGCAGTCTGAGGAAGACCGCCGGAGCCCGGGGAATGTCGAACCCAGGGTGCACGTAGGCTGATGGGGATGCCGGAGTCTGTGTGCACCATCACAGCTCCGGAAAGTGATAGTCGAGTGGTAGTCTCGTCAGTAGTCCTGTCGGCCGGACCCAGCAGATCGCCAGCAGATCGCCAGCAGATCGCCAGCAGATCGCCAGCAGATCGCCAGCAGATCGCCAGCAGATCGCCTAGCCAGCTTTCTCACGGTTCCGACCGCCTCAGACACGCACCAACTTGATCAGCCTTTCGCAAAGAACGTCGACAACGCCATCAGACTAGGCCCGATCCTCCCAGCGTCAACCGTTTGTTTTCCCAGCTCACGTGTGTGAAGCACACCTCCTGCCAACCATCAAACCGACTTACGCTTGGATACGCTTCACCCGGCGGATTGCTCGTTCGCGGCCTTGACGTGTCCCCGCCGATGTCCTGTCCTGTCCCTCATGATTTCCCCCCACCTCCGGGCGGCGGGCTTGGCCGCCACCTGGATCTCCCTCCTTGCCCCTGTACCCGCGCTGGCGGAGGTCCGCCTGGCCGCCCTGTTCAGCGACAACGCCGTGCTCCAGCGCGGAAGACCCATCCCCGTCTGGGGTTGGGCGGACCCCGGCGAGGCCATCACGGTGGAATTCCGCGGCCGCGCGGTGCGCACCACGGCCGCCAACGGCCGCTGGATCGTCCGCCTCCCCCGGCACCTCGCCGGCGGCCCCGACCCGCTGGTCGTCCGTGGAGCCAGCCAAACCCTGACCCTGACCAACGTGATGGTCGGGGAGGTCTGGATCGCCAGCGGACAGTCGAACATGGAGTGGCCGCTCGCGCGCAGCGAGAACGCCCAACCGACCATCGACGCATCCGCCAACCCGTCGATTCGATTGTTCACCGTCCCCAAGCTGAAGGCCGACGCTCCCGTGGACGACGTCAAGGCCCAGTGGGAATTGTGCGGGCCCGCCACTGTCCCCCGATTCTCGGCGGTGGCCTACCATTTCGGCGCGGACCTCCAGGCCGCCCTGGGCGTGCCCATCGGCCTTATCCACACCTCCTGGGGAGGATCCCCCGCGGAAGTCTGGATGCGGCATGGGGTCCTGGTGGAAAACCCGGCCTTCAGAAGGAGCATCCTGGATGGCTACGCCACCCAGCGCACGACCTACGAAACGCGCCTCGCCGCCTGGGAGAAGGAAGCCGCCGCGCTGAGAGCTGCGGGGAAACAACCCCCGCAGGGCCGCCCCAACCCGGGCTGGAAACCCTCCGAGCTCTACAACGGGATGATCTATCCCCTGATCCCGTACGCCTTCGCCGGCGCCATCTGGTACCAGGGCGAATCCAACGCCCCCCGCGCCCACGAATACGCCACGCTCTTCCCCACCCTCATCCAGAACTGGCGCGGCGACTGGGGACAGGGCGATTTCCCCTTTCTGGCCGTCCAACTCGCGCCTTGGGACCGGAACCGCAAGCGGTCGCTCGAGGAGATCACGGCTTCACCGGGGGAAAGCGATTGGGCCGAGCTGCGCGAAGCCCAGTTGCTGACCACCCGGGTGCTGCCCAAGGTGGGCCTCGCAGTGATCACGGACGTGGGTGACAAGGACGACATCCACCCGGTCAGGAAGGAGCCCGTCGGCGCCCGACTCGCCCTCGCGGCGCGGGCCATCGCCTATCGTCAGCGGCTGACCTTCTCCGGCCCGACCTTCCGGAGCGTCAGCTTCCGACGCGGCGAAGCCCGGCTCAGCTTCACCAGCACCGACGACGGGCTCGTGGCGCGAGGCGGCCCGCTGACTGGTTTTCAGGTGTGCGGCAGCAACCGCACCTGGTACTGGGCTGACGCGCGCATCCAAGGCCGACGCGTCGTGGTGTCCAGTTCCAAGGT
>JBBQML010000545.1:0-4182 GCA_038328885.1 Verrucomicrobiota bacterium
CCTGCTGCGGGCCGGCCTTTGTCGCAAGCTCACCGGCGGCCTGTACACCTTCTGCCCCCTCGGGCTGCGGGTCCTGCGGAAGGTCGAGCAGATCGTCCGCGAGGAGATGAACCGTGCCGGCGCCCTGGAGGTCCTCATGCCGGCGCTGCAACCCCCCGATCTCTGGCAGCAGTCCGGCCGCTACGAAACGGCGCGGGACGTCCTCTACAAGGTCCGCGACCGCTCCAACAAGGAGTGGGTGCTCAGCCCGACCGCCGAGGAGGTCATCACCACCCTGGCCGCGGGGGAGGTCAATTCCTACCGGCAGCTCCCGGTGAACTTCTACCAGGTCAGCGTGAAGTTCCGGGACGAGATCCGTCCGCGGTTCGGGCTCATGCGCGCGAAGGAGTTCATCATGAAGGATGCCTACTCCTTCGATGTCAGCGATGAGGCCGCCATGGCGAGTTACCGCCGCATGTACGATGCCTATACCCGGATTTTCGCCCGCTGTGGGTTGCAGGCGTTCCCGGTCGAGGCGGATACCGGCGTGATCGGGGGCAACTATTCCCACGAGTTCATGGTCCCGGCCGAGACCGGCGAGAACGAGGTGGTGTATTGCGAGTCCGGCCAGTACGCCGCCAACATCGAGAAGGCGGGCAGCCGCGGTCCACTGGTGCCCACGCCGACGACCGGCACCGGGGAGGTGCCCGAGCGGTTCGCCACGCCCGGGGTGGTGACCATCGAGGCCCTCGGCGCAGCCCCTTACGGCGTTCCCGCGCACGCCCAGATCAAGACCCTCGTCTACACCGCCGACGGTCAACCGGTGCTCGTGCTGGTGCGGGGCGACGACCAACTCAACGAGGCGAAGCTCGCCGGCAAACTGGGGGCCACCACGTTCCGTCCGGCCACACCGGAGGAAATCGTCGCCGCCCTGGGAGCGCGTCCAGGCAGCCTGGGCGCCGTCACCGCCACCCGGAAGTTGCCGGCCATCCGGGTGTTTGCCGACGAGACGCTGCGCGGAGCACGCGGGATGACCACGGGAGCCAACGAGGACGGGTTTCACCTTCGCCAAGTGGACTTGGAACGGGACATTCGGGTGGATGTCTGGGCGGACCTGAGGACGGTGAACGCCGGGGAGGCCTGCACCGTGAGCGGTCAACCCCTCAAGATTCGCCGCGCCATCGAGGTTGGCCACGTCTTCAAGCTGGGGACCAAGTACAGCGAGAAGCTCGGATCCTCGTTCCTCGACACCGACGGCCAGCGCAGGCCCACCGTCATGGGTTGCTATGGCATTGGGGTGACGCGGACACTGCAGGCGGTGATCGAACAGTGTCATGACAAGGACGGCATCTGCTGGCCGATGAGTGTCGCCCCCTACCAGGTGCTGATCACGCCGCTGGGCGCCGCGGGGTCGGCCACGTTCCAGCTTGGCGAGCAATTGTACGCCGACCTGACGGCAGCCGGCCTGGATGTGCTGCTCGACGACCGCGATGAGCGTCCTGGATTCAAGTTCAAGGATGCGGATCTCATCGGCATCCCGCTGCGGGTCAGCGTGGGTGAGAAATCGCTTGCCAAGGGCGAGGTTGAACTCAAGCCGCGCGGCGGCGCCGTCGTGGGCGTCAAGAGGGAAGACGCTGTGGTTCGGATCCTTGCCTTCGTTCGCGAGGCGTTACAGGCCCTGGCCTGATCCGTGACCGGCCGGACCCGCAGACCTGACCACCCCGTCGCGTCGACTTGGTCTTACTCGTACTCTTAATCTTAATCTCACCCCCCCCGTCCAAAGCCCCCGCGGACGCCAGTCCTGCGGTGAGGTGGACCCCAATCGTTAAACCAGAGATCACGGAGATTGAGTTATACTTCCGGGCCTGAGATTGGGATTGGGATTGAGATTAAGGCGAAGAAGGGGAAGGGGATTGAGATTGGGAAGGGGATTGAGATTGGGATTTCGGGGGCCGAAAGAGGGGGCGCGCTCGGCCCCGGGATGCCCTTCGGGGGCCAAGTTGCTTTCAGGTGAGATGATCCACCAGCGAACCCACCTCCAGCGTGAGCGCTTTCAGAGAGACATTGATGTCCGCGAGGAAGAAGAGCAGGGAGCCGATCAACGCGAGGAGGCAGGCCACGAAGACCCAGGCGATGAGGAGCGCCGCGGAGAGTTGCAGGATCGCGCTGGCGAAGAGGCCGATGATCAACAGGGCGGCGAGGAGGACGCTGAGCGACCCCAGCGCGATGGCGGCCCGGATGATGCGGGCGCGCCGGACGAGAATGCGGAGTTGGGCGGCGATGCTGCCCTGGGGATCGGTGGGCGTGGCCCGCAGTTCACGGCTCAACAACCGGGCGCGGTCGATGACCCTTCCGTAGCGGTTGGTCATGGAGAGCAGCAGAAGGCCAACGCCCGAGACGAGGATCACCGGGCCGACGGCGCTCTGCAGAATCGGGATGAGGTCACTCAACAACATGGGGAAGACGGGCGGGGCGGGGAGGGTTGGACCGCCGGCGGCGACACTACGCCGGGAGCGGCGGCGCGACGTCAAGCCCGGGCGGCAACGTTGATAGAAGACCTTCGCGCGGAGATCTCCTCCCCGTCAGTCGCATTCGGCCGCGGCATGGCAGGCGTCGGCCACCTTCTCCAACAGCAGGAGAACGGTCTCCCGTTCGGTCCCGGTGAGGTCCGCGAGGATCTCGGTCTGGAGGGCGAGGGCGATTTTCCGCGCGGTGTGGAACCGGGCCCGCCCGGTGGGGGCCAGACGAAGGCGGCGGGCTCGGCGATCGGTCGGATCAGTCTCCCGGCTCACGAGGCCGGCCCGGTCCATCCGCTCGACGAGCGACGCGATGGTGTTGGGGTCCGAGGCCATGCGGGTCGTCAACTCCGATTGCGTGAGGCCCGTGGGGCCCGATTCGGCGAGGTTGCGGAGGACCGTGTACTGGTCGGGGGTCAGGCTGAGATGACAGATCCGGCGGCGGAACACCTGGTTCAGCCCATACCAAGCCTGCCGAAGGAGTTGCGGGAGGGGGCGAAGCCTCACGCCGGCGGGCACGGGCGCGGGAGGGGTGGGGCGTTGCCGGCGTGGGCGGACGGAGGTTCCCATGGCGGGCGGCGGTTTGCGGTTTGAGCGGCGGATGGAGCGGCGGATGGAGCGGCGGATGGAGCGGAAATCGCCCGCAGTGCGGACCACCACGTCGTCGGCCGGCACCCGTGCACTCGGAGGCCGTTGCGACTCGACGCGACCCCCCAGGGATCCGCGCGCAAAACCCTGGGGAATCCTTCACCCGCGATACTACGTGTAGGTACAAAACGTTTGCAAACCTCCCGTTGCGTTCTAACAGTCTCGCGGGTTGCGTCTTGCTCGCAGTCCGTCGATCACCATGAACCCACAGCATTCCATCGTCGCCTCCCCCGCCTCGCCCTGGAGCATGGCCGTACTGGCCGGCGCCCTGGCTGCGTCCCTTTCCGTCCCGGTTCCCGCGGCAACGCTGGACGGTTGGCTGGCCTGGCGTGGTCCGGAGCAGTCCGGGTTATCGCGCGAGACCGGCTTGCCCGGGAAGATCGGATCGGCATCCGACGCCCTGTGGGTGGCAGATTGGGGCGGCCAGTCGACGCCGGTGATCGCGGACGGGCATCTCTACGTGCTGGGGTACAAGGACGACGGCCCTGATCTCCAGGAAGGCGTGGCGTGCTTCGAGGCGGAGACCGGCAAGCTGCTCTGGAAGAGGACGTTCAATGACTACCTGAGCGACACGATCTACCTGCGCTATTCCACCGCCTCGCCGGCGATCGATCCGGAGACCGGCAACGTGTTCATGCAGGGCACCCA
Source organism: Verrucomicrobiota bacterium (assembly GCA_038328885.1). Taxonomy (GTDB): domain Bacteria; phylum Verrucomicrobiota; class Verrucomicrobiia; order Limisphaerales; family CAIMTB01; genus CAIMTB01. Next base: position 3,792 of record JBBQML010000545.1, read on the forward strand.
GGGAATCCTGGCGGCGTTCACCCCCGAGGGGCAGCCGCTCTGGAGCACCTCGATGATGGAGAAGCTCGGGCGGTTGACGTTCCCGAACAGTCGCACGGGCACTCCCCTGGTGGACCGCGACTTGGTGATCACGCGTGGCATCACGAGCAACTGGGGTGCCCAGGGCGCGGCCGGCGATCGCTTCTACGCGTTCGACCGTTTGAACGGCGAGTTGGTCTGGTCCTCGAGCCCGGGCGGCCGCCCGCAGGACAACTCGTTCTCCCATCCCTATCTGACCTGGCTGCGCGGCAAGCGGGTGCTGCTGGCGGCTACGGGAGACGGGTCCGTGGTGTGTATCAATGCCCGGACCGGTGACCCGATCTGGCGTGTGCCGTTGGCCAAGGCGGGCATC
>JBBQML010000546.1:0-4181 GCA_038328885.1 Verrucomicrobiota bacterium
GGCGCAAACCGGCCGCTGCAGTTGTGGCAGGACGGCGCCACCTACTACATGGTGGATACCAGCAAACCGATGTTCGATCCGGCCTCGACCCCGCCCAACGGCGGCCGCGGTACCATCGAGATCTTTGACGCGGGCAACAAGGAGGTGCAGGACACCCAGTTTTCCGCCGGCCTGATCAAGTCCTCGGGTCCGACCAGTGGCTGGGATCCGGACGCGGTCGGTGCCGCCTTCGGCCTGGCGCAAACCTACGATTATTATCGCGAGCGGTTTCAACGGAACTCCCTGAACGGCGGCGGAGGCGTCATCCGGGCCCTCGTTAGGTACGGTAACAACGTGGCCAATGCCTTCTGGTATGGTACCACCAAGACCATGGTGTTTGGCGCGGGCTTCACCCGCGAAATCGACATCTCGGGGCATGAGCTCACGCACGGGGTCATGGACAGTGTCGGCAACGGCGGGATTCTCGAGTATCGCAACCAATCCGGCGCCCTCAACGAGGCCCTCGCAGACATTTTTGGCGAGATGGTCGAAGCCCGCTTCAAGAATTCGATGCCGGACTGGCTCAAAGCCGATCCCTTCGACCCGACGAATCGGGATAAACTGCTCCAGGATTACGCCAATCCCACCTCGGTTTCCCAGCTGCAGGGCCGGCCTAATCCCTCGAAGATGAGCCAGTTGGTGGAACTTACGATCGAACAGGACAACGGCGGCGTGCATATCAACAGCAGTATCATCAACCACTGCTTTTATCTGCTGGCCGTCGGCCTGGACGGCGCCACCGGTCTGCGCGACGCCGAGCAAATCTTCTATCGCGCCATGACCACGCAGCTCCAGAAGCAATCACAGTTCATTGATATGCGTCTGGGCTCCGTGATCTCGGCGGAGGAACTCTTCGGGAAGGATTCCACCCAGGCGAAGAAGACCCGGGAAGCCTTTGACCGCGTCGAGCTCTTCGATGCCCCCAACACCCCCGATCCCACCCCCATCCCAACCATCAACGCGCCGGACTCAACCCTGTTCCTGCGTTACGATCCCTTCTTCGACGGAGTCATTCTCGGTCGACGCGAGCAGGCCGCGGGCGACCCGCAGGGCGGGGTCATGCTGGACACGCTGGATTTCGTGTCGGCCAAGCGGATCTCGGTTTCCGGCGACGGCAGCTACGCGGTCTTCGTGACTGCCGATAGTGATATTGGTCTCATTTTTACGGACGGAACCGGGGTGTCGTTTGCCAATCTGAGCGGCAATATCCACGCGGTGGCGATGGCGCCCAATGGCACCCGCTTCGCCGTCGTCCTGCTGGATCCGGTAACGGGCTTCCCGGACAACGAAATCTTTGTGGTCGATCTCAGCTCGGGCACGGAGCAAGCCGTCAAGCTGTTGGCGCCTGTCGCCGACGGAACGGCGCAGGACATCGTCGAGTATGCCGATTCGATCGACTTCCGTCCCGATAGCAACGGCCTGATCTACGATGCGGTCTCGCTGATCCCGAAATCGGGCGGAGGCAATTTCGAGGGGTGGGCTCTCTTCTCCCTGGATCTGGCGACGCAGCGCATCGCCACCGTGATCAATCTGAATGAGGGGCTGGACTTCGGCAACCCGAGCTTGGGCAATTCGCGGCCTTTCCTGTTGACTCATGAGGTGATCGACAAGCGCACGGGCCAGTCCACGATCTACGCCGCCGATTTGCGGACCGGCGAAACAAGGAAGATCGCGACGCTGGCGCAGGCCAACCTGGTGGGCTTCCCGGCTTATGCCGGTGACGATAAGGCCATCATCTACACGCAGGCCGACCCCGGCGTGCCGACCTCCGTCTCCCTCCTTCGCCAGGCCCTCGCCGACGACGGCATCACCCCCGTGGGTCAGCCCACCCTGTGGCTGGCGGACGCGGATTACGCCGCCGTTTACCGGCGCGGCACCTACATCGCCGCCAACGCGCTGCCCCAGGTCGCCATCGCGTCTCCCACCTCCGCTCAAGTCTTCCCGGTGCCGTCCAGCATCGATGTCCTCGCCACCGCCACCGATCCGGACGGCACGATTGTCAAGGTCGGGTTCTACCTGGGCTCGACCCTCGTCAGCGAGGACACCACGGCGCCGTACACGATGAATCTCAACGTTGATTCCGCTCCCAGCGGAGGATTGCGGGTGACCGCCCGCGCCATCGACAACCTGGGAGGCGAGGCCGACTCGGCGCCCGTCGACATCAGGTTCCAAACGGTCACTCCGACGCCGGTGGGTATCACGGCTCAGCCACAAAGCCAGACCGTGCTGGAGGGCGGTGCCGTGACTTTCACCGTCGCCGCCTCGGGCGGCCGCGGACCACTCACCTATCGCTGGCAGCGCAACGGCGTGGACGTCGGAATCAACACTCCCACGCTTCAACTCGCCAATGTCGTGTTGGGCGCGGCCGGCGACTATGCGGTGATCGTCAGCGACGGCGTCGATACGATAACCAGTACTACCGCGACGCTGAAGGTGACGCCCAAGGGCGTTCCCGGCGATGTCCGCCTGGGCGCCCGGGTTCTGAGCGGCGGCCTCATACAACTCACGATCACCGGTGGGAAGCTGAACGACGTTCTGCGGGTCCAGGCCTCCCCCAACCTCAAGGACTGGACTACGATTACCACGTTGGTGAAAGCCGCCGATTCCGTGAGCACCATCGATGCTGACAACGCCGGCGTGCGCGTCAGGTTCTATCGCGTGCGGATCGGCGGGGACTGACGGATCATCCCGGAGAACATGGGGTCAGATCTAAATTGTTGACATTCTCCGAAGAGTGCCTGCCTCAGGGCAAAGGGGCAATGGGGTCAAACATGGACATTGTACACTTTGCCGGGAGTCCGTCAGGGTCGACTCATGGCGCGGCGCTTACGGATTGCTGTTCCCGATGGCTGGTATCATGTCATGAGCCGGAAGGAGTTGCCCTTCTCGAGCACGCCCGCGCCCGTGCCGCCGGCGGCGAGTGCAACGGTCGAATTGAACCACGCGGACACGGTGAACGCATTCGCGTGCCCGGTAGGGTGACGGCGTGAGACCCAAACGGTGCGTGCTGGGTTGGGGATTCGTGTTGCTGGCCGGGTGGCTGGCGATTTCGGCCCACGGGGCCAGTCCGGTCATCATCAGCGAGTTCATGGCGGCGAACTCGACGGGCCTCACCGATGAGGAGGGTGACCCTTCCGACTGGATCGAGTTACACAACCGGTCGCGTGGCGGGGTCAGTCTCGACGGCTGGTTCCTGACGGACACCGCCAACCGCCTCCGACGCTGGCGCATCCCGCCAATCCACCTGCCGGCGAATGGCTATCTCCTCGTCTTTGCCTCCGGCAAGAATCGCAACGACCCCGACCGGGCGCTACACACGGACTTCCGCCTGGGAGCCTCCGGCGAGTATCTTGCTTTGGTCCTCCCCGACGGCGTCACCGTCGCCACGGAATTCGCCCCCAGCTACCCGGAACAGTCGGACGACATCTCCTTCGGGATGGGACTGACGGTGACCACCCACCCACTCGTCGGCGTCGGCGCCACCGGCCGGTTCCTGGTTCCTGCCGATGAGTCTCTTCGGACGGACTGGACAGGTCGACTGTTTGATGACCTGTCCTGGACCAGCGCGAGAACCGGCATCGGCTACGCCTCCGACCCCGGGCTCCCGGGCGGCGGAGTGTATGCCTATTGGCCGGTTCAGGAGGGTTCGGGCAACGTGATCTCCAATCGGGTGGCCGGCGGGGCGAACGGGACACTTTACGGGGGTGCCTGGGCCGAGGACGCCGCCCGCGGCATGGTCCTGAGCTTCGATGGGCGCGGCAGCCACGTCTCCGCCGGAACCCTCCCCCGGATGGGAACCACCAGCAACTTCACCTGGTCCTTCTGGTATCGACAGCGGTCCGCGCCCAACCTCAATGCGGTCATCCTGGGCAACCGATCCGGCGGCGCCCCGGAGGGACTCCAGTTCATCAAGTTCACGCCGAGCAACTTCGAATTCTACCGGGACGGAGACATCGGCTTCATCCCCCACCTCCTTGCGGCCGGAGGGTGGCACCACCTGGCCGTGGTCAAGCAGGGGAGTTCCCTGAAGTACTATGACAATGGCTCCCTCGCGGGCGCCTCCCAGGCGGGAGGAGACATCGAGGCAAATCCCCTTTACTGGGGCGGTGACCCCGGGGCCCCGGGCGAGTACGCGGATGGCC
>JBBQML010000547.1:0-4176 GCA_038328885.1 Verrucomicrobiota bacterium
GCATTGATGCCGGAGGAGTTGCAGGCGCGAATCGCCGCCTCGGTCCGCCACGACGGCGTGGGGCTGCTCTTCAGCGGCGGCAAAGCTTCGTTCGGCACGGGAGGCTATGAAGACTCGACCCTCGCGGAGATGCTGCCGGTGGATTTTGTGCAGCGCACGGAGAAACGCGATCCGAGCACCGCGCTGGCCGTCATCATCGATACGTCGGGCTCGATGGGTGGCAATCGCATCGAGCTGGCCAAGCAGGTGACGCGCCTGGCGATCCGCCGGCTCAAGGCGCACGACCGCGTGGGGCTGGTCGAGTTTTACGGAAACAAGCACTGGGCGCTGCCGATGCAGTCGGCGGCCAACAAGATAGCGATCGATCGGGCCATCGGACGGATGCAGGCCCTGGGAGGCACGGTGCTATACCCCGCGATCGAGGAAGCCTACTACGCGCTGAAGAACGTTGATACGCGCTACAAGCACATCTTGATCATCACGGACGCCGGGGTGGAGAACGCCGATTATGAGTCGCTGTCGCGAAGGATCGCGCGGGACAAGATCGCGCTTTCCACAGTGCTCGTCGGCTCCCAGGCGCACAGCCAGAGTTTGATCGACATCGCCTCCTGGGGCCGCGGACGCTTCTACTCCGCGTCCGACCGCTACGCGTTGCCGGAGACAGTCCTGAAGCAGGCCACGACGATGAACCTGCCCGCCTACAAGAACGGCCGTTTTCCGCTGGTCGGCCGCGGCGGTCCCGGGTGGTGGGGAGAGGTGGACCGTGCGGCGGTGCCAGCGATATTTGGATACGTGGAAACGCAGGCCAGGCCCGGCGCCGAGGTCCTGCTTGAGGTCGAGGGTGGCGGACATCCCGTGCTCTCCTCCTGGCAATACGGCCTTGGGCGGGTGACGGCCCTGATGACCGAGCCCGTCGGCGATGGCACGGCGGGTTGGGGAGGCTGGACCGACTACGGTCAGTGGCTCGCCCGGGTGGCCGCCCGCACGGCGGGCGATTTGCGGGGATTTCGGTATTCGGTGCATCGTGACGATCACCGGGTGCGGATCGAGGCACGCCGCTACGGAGCCGCCCTGGGCGTGGCGCCGCGGGCCGCCAGGCTGGCTGCAAGCGACCGCGAGGGCTCACCCGTGGAATTCCGGCAGGTGTCGCCCGATCATTTCATGGCTGAGTTCGTGATCGATCCGCAGGAGGAACTCCGGCTGGTCGCAGGTGGCGACGCCGGCGACGCCTCAACCTGGCTCGTGGCTCCGGCCCGGGCGGATGTGTCCGCCGAACACCAGGTCGATCCACTCACGGCGCTGGACCTGGCCACGCTTGCCCGGGCGACCGGTGGAACGTGGGTGGACGCGACGCGGGAGGTCACGGTGGGTGCCGCGCCCGCGGCCCGCGCCGGCTCCGGCGCGCTGACCCTGCTCGAACTCGGGCCCTTCGCCGCGTTGCTCGCACTGGCCCTTTACCTCGCCGAGCTGACTTTCCGCCGCCGCTTTCGCGGTCCGTCCCTCTCCTCGTCATGATTTTTCCGGTGCCTTTCCGAAGCCTTCTGTGGTCCTGTGCGCTGTTCACCGTCGGGCTCGCCGGCGCGGCACCCGCGGGTGTCGGCTCGCTCGCAGAGCGGCTCGCCGACACCCGCATGGGATCAACCGTGATCGATGCGATCTACCGCGATGCCATCATAGAGCACGGCACGATCGATCAGACCGTTGAGCGGCTTGAGGCGCACGCCGCTGACACCGGCAGGCCGGCGGCGTTCCGCGGCCGCGCGTTGCTCGTGGCGAGCCACCTGCAGTGGCGGTTTGGCCGCCTGGCCGATGCCACCGAAACCATCGCCCGTGCGCTGACCCTCGAGCGTTCGGGGGCCACCCTGTTGCATCACGCGTATCTGCGCGAGGCGACGCACGATCTGCCGGCCGCCCGCGCGGCCTATGAAGAGGCCTTGACCCACCTGGACGAGACCTACGGCAGGACGGTGGAGGACGTGCAATTACGACTGGTTTTTTTGGAAACCGACACGCGCAACGTAACTGCCTTGGTGGCTTATGCGCGGACACGGGATGAGGCTTTCCGCAACCGGGCGGCGGTGGCCCTCGCCATTCTCAATCGTCCAGCGGAGGCAACCAGCCTCTACACCGTTTTCGGCGAAGGCACCGACCGGCAGCGCCGGCACCTGCGCCTGGCCCAGTGGGCGTTGCGGGCGGGTCAGGTGCAGCGGGCGCAGGAGGAGGCGTGGCAGGCGGTGCAGGCGGCATCGTTGAGCCGGGATGTTCGCTACAGCCTCAGCCTGCTGATGGAAGCCCACGAACTCGACGGTTCATGGGAGCGGCTGCTGGCGCGCTTCGAGGGACAGTACAATTTGGGGTCCGACGTGGAGTCCGTTCGGGTCGAGGTGCTGCGTCGGCTCAAGCGCTATGACGAAGCCATCGCGCTGGCGGAACGCGGCCGCAAAGAAGGCATGAGTGCGGAAAACCAGCGTCGGTTGCTGCGCATGTACGGCCAAGCCGGCCGCAAGGAGGCCCTGGTGGTGGAGTACCGCAACCTCATCGCCGCGGATCCGGGCGGCGTCGCGTGGTGGCGCGATTTGAGCGAGTACTTTGTCGAGCAGGGCGGGCGCGCCGACGCCGAAGCGCTGTGGCGTGAATTTCTGGAACGTAATACCAGCCCGGACGTCCTGCTGGAGGGCGGCCAGGCGATGGGCAAACTCGGCTTCGAAACGCTGGCGCTCGCAGCGGCCGACCGAAGCCTCGCGCTGCATCCCGGGCGGGCGGTGCAGGTCGCTTGGTATCGCTTTGAACATTACCTGGCTCGGGGACAGATGGCCGACGCGGAGATGCTGCTGGCCGGACTCGACCGCGACCTGCCCGCCGCGGCCCCGGAGCGCGGCGACCTGGCCGACGCCTATGAGCGCATCAAGCTCCCGGCGCGGTCGGTGGCGGTTTGGGAGCAGTTGCAGAAGGCGCGGGGCGGATTGAGTGTCGACGAACAGATGCGCCTGGCGTGGCTCTATGATTCCACCGGCCGGCGCGACCGGGCCTTCGCCGTCTGGAAACACCTGTGGGACGACGAGGTTCCAGCCGCACGGCGCCGGCTGGTCGAAGACCGGCTGCTCCTGCTGGCCGCGGAAATCGGAGAGCTGGGCGGCATCGCCATCGAACTTGAGCAGCGGCTCGCCCAGGGCGCGGCCGCGCCCAAGGACAGCTCGCTGCTGATCCGCATTTACACCGAACTCGGCGATCCAGCCTCGGCGATCGAGGTGATCCAGGAATATCACGCCCGCCGGGAGCCGTCTCCGGAGGCGGAGATCGAACGGCTGCGCGAACAGGCCCGCGTGTTTCAGCTGCTCAACCGTCAGAACGCGTTCGCGGCCGTCACCGACAGGCTGCTCTCGCTCGATCCGGGCAACCGCGCGGACTACCTGCAATCGCTGATTCTCGGTCACCTCGAACGCAACACACCGCAGGATCGCGTGCAGCTCGAACGCCGCCTGGCCGAACTGCGCGCATCGGAAGCGGCGGCTGACGACGAGTTTGAGGCGGGCGTGCTCGTGATGGCCGGCATGCGTGACCGGGCCATCGCCTCGTACCGCCTTGCCCTGGCAAAGAATCCGGCACAAGGAGACAACTACCTGCTGCTCTCCGATCTGCTCAATCAGGACCGGCGGTCAGGGGAGGCGACTGCAATCCTCCAGTATTTTGCGGAGACCGCCGCAGGCGACGACGGCTTCATGGTTGCGATTGACGGCATCCTCAACGCGAAGCCGGCGGCGGATTCGCCGGTGCTGGCTTGGGCTCGCCGGCGCGTGCTGGAACGTATCACGCAGCGGGACGACCGGTTCTATCTCTACGACTTGTCCGCCGAACTCGCGCAGGAGGCTCGCGACGCGCCCGCCTATCTCGCCTCCTTGGAAAACGCTTTGGTGGAAGCCGGCCCCCGCCGTTCATCGGTTCTGCGCGAGCTGCTCGCCGCCACCGAGGACAACTCGGCGGGCGCGGTCAGTGCCCGCGGCGTATCGCAGGCGGATCTCAAACTCAACGCCGCCTACGGTCGCCGGCTCATCGCGCTGGGCGAAGAGATGCCGCCGGACGTTTATCTCAACGTGGGGCGCACCTTCCTGCGCATGGGCAACCCGGCGGAGGCACTCGACGCCTTCAACCTGGCGATTGACCGTCTCAACCGCCCGG
>JBBQML010000548.1:0-4173 GCA_038328885.1 Verrucomicrobiota bacterium
GACGGCGGGCGGCCGACGCTTCGGTGGCGGGGAGGAGCCCGGCCAGATCGCCGGCGGTCTGCAGGGCCTGGAGGTAATCCTCGCGGGTGCGGTCCGCCGCAGGGATTGCCTTCGCCCACTGCAGGAGCGCCGTGGTCGCCCCGGCGGCCTGCCCCTTCGGCCACGCGTCACGCGGCAGGACCCGGATGGCTTGCGCCGCAGCCGCCACCTCCACGCCACGGATCAGCAGTGATGAAAGCTCCGCAAAGGTCGCCTCGGGTTCGGTCCCCATGCTGACCATCGCCCGGATGGCCGCGCGGCGCAGGCCAGCCGCGGGGTCAGCCTGGACCGGCAGGCGGACATGGGACGTCGGTGCCGGGTTCCCCTCCTGGCGGAACACCTCCGCGCGCGCGCCGTCGAGCACCCGGAGATTGAACCCTTCGAGCCGGCGACCCAATCCCGCGTCGGTCCGGTTCCAGACCGTCACCGCCTCCACGGGAAACTCGCCGCCCAGATCGACTTCCCACCAGGGATTCGCCTCGTTCTCCTGGGAGTGCGTCTGCGTTCCGCTCCCAAAACTGCCGTCGGTGCGGCCGTCGATGGCGCGCTCGGCAGCGCCATCGTTCGAGGTGCTCGACTGGCGCGCCCTGCCCCGAACGGCGAGGTTGCGACCCTCCCCGAAGACCTCGACCTCGGCGAGCGTCAGCGTGCCGGTTCGCGGGAGTTCGATCCGCACATAGCGTGCGCTCCCGGCCTTGGCGGCCGCACCACCGAGGGCAGCCTCGGGGTGGCCGACGAGGGGCTTTACCCGCGCGAAGGCCTTCGCCCGGAACAGCGGGTCGTTTAACAGGGGGATCCCGAGCAGCAGGTCGGTCAGGGTGCCGGGGTTCGCCGCGGCGACCGGCCAGACGGAGTCGAAGGAGTCATCGATCGCCGCGAGCGCCGCCCAGGCAGCAGGACGCAACTCGCGCGGGCTTTCCCCGCCGGAGAGCCGGCTGACCCGGGCACGCACCCCCTTCAGATCCTCCGGGATCTGGAGCGGCAGGAGACGACCCAGGCTGTTGGCGGTAGCCAGGGCCTCGGCCGCAGGCGCAGCCTCGATCAGGTCGAGGAGCACGGCCGCCCGGCTCGGCTGCCGGGCCTTGGCCAGTTCGCCCAGCGCGACGGAACGTTCCGAATCGGTGAGACCGGGACGATTGATGAGTTCCTCCAGGACCGCCCGGGTCTGCGGCAGCCGCTGGAGTTCGGCGGTCTTCAGGTTCCTCACCAGGAACGATTGCCCCGCCGGATTGTCCGCCGCGAGCAGCCGACCGGAATCCATGGCTTCGCGGATCCACGGGTCGAGCTGCCGCAGCGTCTCGCGCAGGGTGTAGCTGAGGTAGTAATCCATCGGCCGCTTCAACACGGCGAGGGCGACGTCGGCGGCGGCGGCGGTCCGCCAGAAGCTCGCGGCGCGCACCGCCTCGAGGCGGACCCGCGGGTGCTCGTCCTCAGCCAGTTGGCGGAACAGTTCCAAGGCGTCCGGCACCCGGTCGCGCCAATAGCACAGCACCCGTGCCGCCGCCGCACGGGCCCGCGCCTCGGGTGAGCGCAGCATCCGTTGCAGAAGGTCGCGCTCGACCACGTTGAGCCACTGGTGAACCCAGAGTTCCTCCATCCGATGGTGCTCGTACTCCGGGTCCGAGGTGTCGAGCGCCGCGACCCAGCCCTTCGTCGCGGCGATCACTTCCGGGGTGTCGCGGGTGCCCAGTTCGATCTTGGCCAACTCCCGGACGCCGTCCTCCTTCGCGGTGAGCAACGCGAGCAGCGCGGGGATGGGCTGGCCGTGGATCTTCCTGGGCTGAAGCAGGGGACGCCCCTCGTGGGTAACGCGGTAGATCCGGCCATGTTCCCGGTCGCGGTTCGGGTCTCGCAGGTGATGCTGCATGTGCCCGATCAGCGGCTTGTGCCAGTCCAGAAAGTACAGCGCACCGTCCGGGCCCACGCTGATCGCGGACGGACGGAAGTTGGGGTCGCTGGATTGTACGAGATGCTCCAGCGTCTCGCCGGCCAAACCGGAGCCCTCCTCCGAAACCTTCACCCGGAAGATCCCCTGGAAGCCGATGACGTTGATGTTCAGGAAATTCCCCTGGAACTCCTCGGGAAAGTGCCCGCTCGAGAGGATGCCGGTGCCCGGGCACGGCCGGGAGGGCCGCTCCCAGAACTGCTTCATCCCGGGGTGCTTCCCCGGGTAGTCGAGCCGGCCGCTGATCGCCGCGCCGAAGTAGGTATTGTTGCCGGTGGCGTCGGTGACCAGATCGTTGCCCCAACGGTCGAAAACGCGACCGTGCGGGTTCGCGAACCCGTAGGGGATATAGGTCTCGAACCTCCCCGTGCGTGGCTCGAACCGGAAGATCGCGGCGTCGTTGTTCCGCACCGGGCCCGCCGCGGTCTCGATCTGGGTGCGATGAAAGACCCCGTCGCTCAGGTAGATCGCCCCGCCCGGATCCAGGCAGATCGCATTGGCGGTGTGGTGGGAATCCGCCGAGTCGAGGCCCATCAGCACCCGCTCCTTCGCATCCCCCCGCCCATCCCCGTCCGTGTCGCGCACGAACCACACGTCCGGGGCCTGCACGACCAGCACCCCGTCCCGGTAGAACTGGAAACCCGTCGGGCAGTTGAGGTCATCCAGGAAGGTCGTGACCTTGTCCGCTCGCCCATCCCCGTCGGTGTCCTCGAAGACCAGCAGCTTGTCGCCGACCTTGCTGGTCGGAGTCCTCTCGGGGTAGTTCAACCACGCCGCCACCCACAGCCGCCCACGGGTGTCCCAGGCCATCTGCACCGGGCTCACCAGGTCGGGGAACTCCTTCTCGTCGGCAAACAGGTTGACCTTCATCCCCGAGTGGACGGTCATCCTCCCGATGGCCTCCTCCCCCCCGAGAAAGACATGGGCCTCGTCGGAACTCGGTCCCGGCTTGTTCGATTGCACACGGGTGACCGGCGGCAGGTTCGAGTCGTCCACTTCCAGGTCGCCCCCGCGCGCCCGCGCCCACACACGCTCGTCCCGATTGGCGGTCAGCACGTCCCGCTGGGCCATCTCCTCCTGCATGACCTTGTAGTTGGAGACATAAGGCTCGGGCGCCTGCCGGTCGCTGACGAAGCCTCCCTTGCCGGGCTGGTAGGCCAGCGCGGAACGACCCCCGTAGACGTTGTAGCCGTCCATCGTCCGGTAGCGCTGATGCCACTGCCAATTCTTCTCGTTGACCCCGGCGCGCAGCTTCTCGTGGTTTCCCTCCGGAGGGTTGACCCCGAAAACCGCGTGGAACAGCACCGGGGCCAAAAGCCGGTCGCCCTCCTCCGTCAGCAGGAACCCGTTGACCGTCAGCGAACGCCCCCGCCCGGCCGCCTCCGCGTAGAGGGCCTCCGAGGGCTGGAAAAGGTCGACGAACAACACCCCGTTCTCGCGGGCCACCGCCGCCATGGCCGCCGTGTACTCCCGCAGATTCGCGTTGAGGGGCGCCGGGTCCGGGTAGTTGGGATCCTGATGACGCTCGGCCGCCACCGGAGACACGAGCACCAACCGCGCCGCCGCGCGCCCCGAATAGTTCCTGGCCTTCGTCGACTTGATGAATCCTTCCAGGTCCGACCGAAATCCCGCCAGGCCGGCGGCGCCCTGGAAGGATTCGTTGAACCCGAAAAAAGCCAACACCCAGTCTGCCCGCACCTGTTCCAACCATTGGTCCGGCGATCCGAAATTCTCCGAACGGTGACGGATGGCGACTTCATCGCCCGCGGCGGCGAGATTGCGGAAGACCAACCGATGCTGCGGGTACCGCGCGTGGACGAGCGCCTCGAAATAACCCGAGTGCTGCATGCGGTCGGCCAACGCGCCACCGATCAGCGCGACGTGCTCTCCCACGGCAAGTTCGACGTGCCCCACGGTCCCCCCCCGATCCGCCGCCGCGTCCTGCCCAGGCGAGGCGGGAACAACCGCCATGAGGATGAGGACGACGGATACCCAGCAGAGGAGTTTCTTCATGATCACGCGATACGCTGATGTCCTCGCAGCGTCGCAGGATTCCGCGTCGAGCGTCAAAGGTTCGTCGTGTCCGGGCTGGAAAAGTCGAAAGCCGCGGGCGGAGCCCCGGCGGTCGACTGCCCACCCCCCCGGGGGCCGCGGCCAGGCGCCCGCCCACCCGGCGGCAACCGGCCGCG
>JBBQML010000549.1:0-4157 GCA_038328885.1 Verrucomicrobiota bacterium
ACAAGCAGCTTGTGGGCCAGAGCGAAGAAGTGTCCCTGGATCTCCCGAGCCACCTCCCCGGTCGCCCACCCCTTGTTCTGCGCCACAGCGCGATCGCACGATCGCGGCTACCCGTAGCCGCCGAGGTGACGAGGCGCCATCTCGCTCCGCCCACCCCGTCGCACCGTCCTTCCGCACCGGCCACGTGGAACCGCGCGCCCCCCGCCCTGGAGGGAACCCAGGCCCGGCAGGCAACGAACCATTTGTCAAATTCGGAGATGTGACCCCAAAGTGACCCCACGGAGATGTGACCCCAAAGTGACCCCAAATGGCCCTGCGACCCCAAAGGGGCCCATGACCGTCGACTGGTGCATCGGCTTGGCGCGGAGAGGTTGCAGTTTTCGTGAAGGTGCCTATTAGTCCGGGCGTCATGCGAATGAGGTTGAGGCTGCTGGCGCTGGGACTGGCCGTCGTGGGGACGGCTTTCTGGCTTTTTGGCGGACCCAACCTCGGCTGGACCAAGAATCGCGTCGCCGTGACGAAGGTGGATGCGGTGACCGAGCTCGAGTTCATTGAATGGCAGAAGAGCTTCGTCCCGGGCGTCGATTTCCTCTGCGGCACACTGCTGCTGGTCAGCGTGGGGTTCAGCTGTTCCTGGCTGGCCAGGCCACGCCCGCCCGGGCTGGTGACTCACCCCTAGATCAACCGACAACAAAGGACCGGAACCGGGCATGAAAAGCTACCAGTCAACCCATTTCCACCTCATCCATCAGCCGCGCCTGTCCTCTGCCTCACTTTGGGAACCGCCCTGCCGGGTCGATCGGGCAAACGGCACTGGGATCTGGCCGGGGAATAAACCGGTGCCATCCCGCCTCTCAATAGCGGTGATGAAATGTGGATTCAAGATGCGGGTCGTCGCGGTGGTGGTCGGGATCGGGGTTCTTCCTGGCTTGGGATGTCGGGTCGTGCCGGTGCACCAGCAGCGTCTGGTGTCCAAGCCGGGGATGCTCTTCTCGGACTCGACGGTGTTCTCCTCGGCGTCGGCCGTGCTCAACCAGATCGAGACGGGTGCCGCCGCGGCGGGTGGCGCTCAGGCGGCGGGCTGCACCTCGTGCCGGTAGGGCCGCGACCCACTGTGTCCTTATGAAACTCCGAGCTGGATTCCTCTCGTGGATCGCCTGCCTCGCCATTGCGCTTCCGCTCAGGGGCTGGGGCGCTGCCGTCACGGACGCTCCATCGTTCGTCTTGGAACGTTGGGATGGGAAAGGGTCCGTGGCGCTCGGGGACTTCGCGGGCAAGATCCTGGTCCTCGATTTTTTCGCCTACTGGTGTGTCCCCTGCCAACGCGCCAGTGCCGAGGTGGAGGACAAGATTCGGGCCTACTACGCCTCGCGTGCTGGTAATCCTCAGGGGGTGCCGGTTGAGGTGGTGGCGGTGAATGTCGAGATGGAACAGCGGAATCGGACCGAGGCGTTCATCCGCAAGAACAAACTCAGCCTGGTGGTTCAGGACGCCGATGGGGCCACCCTCCGTCAATATGGAGGAGCGAGCCTGCCCCACTTGGTGATCATCGACGGCACCCAGGCCACCGCGGATCTCCCCAAGTTTCAGGTGGTGTACCGGACGGTGGGTTTCGAAGGAGCCGCGAAACTGAAGGCGATCATCGACCGCCTCGGCAGTGCGAGGCCGCGCTCGTCCGTCGAGGGTCGCGATCCGGCCTTGGAATGGGTGAAGGGTCGCTTGGAACGGTTGAGCGAGGCAGGCCGACTTCCGCAATGGGCGTCGGTGGGCGAGACGGTTCCGAATTCCCGAGCCCTTCCCGACGAGGCGCCGGAGTGGGATGGCGAAAACCCTCCCCAGCGGCTGTCCCTCGCCTTCGACGGGGCGTTTGCGACGGATATCCAATTGACCCAGGGGTCGGCATCCTACCGCGTCGGACCCGGCTTGTGGGAGGCTTCGTTGAACGCGGGATTCGGGACGATCGGGTTGGACTATGCACCCGTGGGGTTCGACTTCCTCGGGCAGAAAGCGCGTGTCGACGAGCTTCGGGGGTTCACACAGGCTGCCGGGCGCTGGCGTTTGTTGGAGGTGCTGACGCTGGTGGCGGGCGGTGGGATCTACGATGGATTCACGGATTACCGTTCGGCATGGCTCAGTGAGTATTATCGCCAGCAATTCTCCACCCTGCCCGGCTACATCGCCCCGACGCCTGCCGGGCACAATCTGAGCGGAGGCCTGCGATGGGAGTACCTTCCGGCCACGGGATTCGCACAGCTGGACTTCAGCTACCTGAACGACGAGATCGCCCCCGGCTACGAGATCGACTTTGACGGCCTCCGGCGCGGGCGCCGGTTTCTGTACACGACGGTGTGGCGCCTCGCCTTCGAGAATGTGCTTCATCGGCGACTGCGGATGATGCACGAGTTCCGGAG
Source organism: Verrucomicrobiota bacterium (assembly GCA_038328885.1). GTDB lineage: Bacteria > Verrucomicrobiota > Verrucomicrobiia > Limisphaerales > CAIMTB01 > CAIMTB01. The sequence continues at coordinate 2,412 of JBBQML010000549.1, forward strand.
GATCGACACCTCCGATCGCGAGTTGCGGTTGGGTTATCAGGGGTCCGTGAACCTGGCGCTCGGGGAGCGCTGGATCGTCAAGGCGCAGGGAGGTGCGACGACGGAACAGCCGCAATTCGACGCGTGGTATGTCGGTGGCACGGTGGAGTACGAAATCGCCCCTGGCTGGCAGCTGAGCGCGGGCGGGAGATACTATGTGGACAGCGGGGAGATCGAGAATTCGAACTTCTCCAACGCGGCACCGCCTTTGCAGGCCTGGCAGGCGGGCGTCGGGGTGCGCTACGTGACAGAGCGCTGGTCCTTCAAACTGTATGCGGCGCCCTACGCGACCCGCTACGGTCCCTTTGGCATCGGCACCGCGTTTTTCGGCAATCTTTACCGCGGTCGAAACTGGGCTTTGGTTCAGACGGCGGTGGAATACAACTTCTAGCAATCCCATGACTACGGACGTGCGAAACCCATTTCGTTGGACCCTGCTGACCGCAGGACTCCTGTTGGCGGGCGGAATTCCGGGGCTCTCGGCAACCTTCTATCGGACCGGGGATCTCGTCGACAACTTCACGCTGATCGACCGGTCCACCGCCCAACCGGTCCAATTGCACGACTTCGAGGGGAAGATTGTCTTCCTGGAGTGGTTTGCCTGGTGGTGCCCGTTCTGCCAGGCCGCCGCGCCGCAGGTCGACTCCGGCATCGTGGATTGGTACTCGAGCCGTGGAGGGAATCCCGATGGGATCCCGGTCCTTCACGTCGCTGTCAATCTCCAGGCCAACCAGGAGGCCCAGACGCAGAATTTTGTGAACCGCGCGAAGTTCGGCGTCGTGCTGGAGGATTTCAATCGTGGTTTGGCGAACCGGTTTCAGTCGGGGGGACAACCCATCTTCGCGATCATCAACGGCGTGACCCGTTCGCCGAGCCACCGGCCCTGGGAGCTTCTGCTCCACCAGGACGGGTATGGTCAGCGCGACTTTTCTGAGAGTCTCGCCCGTTTCCGTGGTGCCATCGACGCGGTCCGCGCCGTGCCTCCCCCGGTGCCCCCAATGGTCACCCTGGAGCCCGAGAGCGTGGATCGGGTGGAAGGCGAATCCTGGGCACTCAAGGGGGTCGCCTCTGGAACCCCGCCGTTCACATACCAGTGGTTTCGCGACGGCAGCGTGATTGCCAATGCGACCTCGGCGGAGTGGCAGATGTCGGAGGCAGCCCTCGCGGACACGGGGGAGTACGTGCTTCGCGTGACGAATCCTGCGGGGTCCGTCGACAGCAAGCCCGCCCGCGTCGTCGTGCGCCCCCGGAAAATCCCGGAGACTCGGTTGGTGGTGCTGGGATGGACCTCCAATCGCGAGTTGCGCGTCGAAGTGATCGACGCCGGCGGGGGTGTACCCGTGCTGGAGCATTCGGCCGACCTCTTGGATTGGCAGGTTTGGACCGAGCTGAAGACCCATGCGCCGCGGCAGGAAATCCTCTTCCCGGCCAATGCCGCGCCGACGCAGTTCTTTCGTGTCCGGTAACTGTTCAGGTCCCCGGATGCCGGGAATCGTGAATCAAGGTCCGCTCGCCGCAACGTCTGGCGTGTTGTCGTGCGGGCCGTTGTCGGCGGAATACTGGACGATGGTGTCATTCGCCAGACCAAGGTCATCGATCCAAGGCTTCGGCGTATGATATAGCATGCGCGCACTTTGACGAGAACGGGTGGCGAAAGGGACCGGCGCTGGCCTTGGAGCGTCGAAGAGCGCGAACTTGGGTCAGCCG
>JBBQML010000550.1:0-4146 GCA_038328885.1 Verrucomicrobiota bacterium
TCACCTCCGAGCTTCCGAAGTTCAACTTCTTCGACATGCTCCGGCCGGTCTACACTCGGCCGCGCTTCCTCCCGGGCTCGAAGATCAACGGGGCCCAGATCGACCATGCGGTCATCTCCGACGGGTGCATCATCACGCGCGGAGCAGTCACCCACACGGTGATCGGCGTGCGCAGCCTGATCGGCGAGGGCGCCATTCTGAACCGGGTGGTTGTGATGGGGAATGACTACTACGAATCCGCGGACTCCATTCAGCAGAACCGGGAGGCCGGACGCCCCCAGGTCGGCATCGGCCCCGGCACCCGGATCGAGAACGCGATCATCGACAAGAACGCCCGCATCGGCGCGAACTGCGTGATAACCCCCGCGGGCAAGCCGGACAATTTTGACCACCCGCTGTACTACATCCGCGACGGGGTCCTGATCGTCCCGAAGAACGGCGTGATCCCTGACGGCACGATCGTCTAGCAGCCGGGTAAGGACCCCGTGGGACAGCTTGGATCAACCCCCACGCCGGCACCCGTTTCCCCCCTTGGGTCAGGGGCTCTGCGTTTCCCGGCGTGGCTCAGGGAGCGGGGGGCGGCGGAGGTTCGGCGGGCGGCGGCGTGGAACCTTCGAAGACCGGGAGTGAGAGGGACCAACGGATGGCCGCCAGGCGCATGGCGAGCGTGACGGCCAGTCCCACCAGAAGCGCCGCGTTGCCGGCGGGCCAGACGCGGTGCGTCAGGACGAACACCGTGGCGCCCGCCACCGCGGCCGTGGCGTAGAGCCGGATCTCGGGCCGGAACACCAGGGGGAGTTCATTGAGCAGCACGTCCCGCAGCACGCCGCCAGCCACGCCGGTGACGGTGCCGAGCACCACCGCTCCGAACCCGCCGGCACCGAGCCCCAGGCTCTTGCTCGCGCCGACCACGGTAAACAAAGCCAGGGCGAACGCGTCCGCCAGCTCGAGGTACTTCAGGAGCGGCTGCAAGTGGCGCACCAGCCAGAATGTGCCCACGCCGGTGACCACCGCGGTGGCGGCATACCGCCAGTCCACAATCCAAAAGACCGGGGTGGCCCCCAGGCAGATGTCGCGGATGGTGCCGCCACCCAGGGCGGTGACGAGGCCGAGGACCACGACGCCGAAGAGATCGACCCGCCGACCCTTCGCCGCCACCACTCCCGCTACCGCGCTGACCGCCACCCCCAGATGCTGGAGGACGATGTAAAGCTCTGTGGCGGCGACGAACTTCATCCGGAGGGTTCTTCGGTTCAGGGCTCCGCATGGAGTGCGAACTCGGTGATCGCCGGTGCCGCGGCGGCGGCCAGGATCCGCAGTCGCACCTGGTCCGCACTGATCTTCCGGGGCAGTCGGATCAAGCGACGATTGCCGATGCTGGTGCCCCGGGCGAATTCCACCCAGGCGCCCTCCTGCCGCGTCTCCAGGGAGAACCCCTCGACCCGCTGCCCCAGGGGCAGGTGTTCACGGAGGCTCACCACGTTGAACGCCACGGGTTGCTCGAGCTGGAGCGTGACGTCAGCGGTGGTCACGCCGTCGTCCGTCGCCCAGTAGGTCGCCTTCCGGCCATCGGTCAGTGAACCCACCCCGAACTCCCGGCTGTCCGCGCGAACATTGCTGGCGGTGACCCGGGCGGCCCGGGCGAGATCGCGGGCGAAGGTGGCATCCAGGATGTGCCGGAATTCCGTCAGTGACGCCACGTCGCGCTCGTGGATCCGGCCGCGCCGGTCGGGGGGGAGGTTGAGGTTGAGGCAGGCGCCGCGACCCACCGACTTGTAGTAGATGTCCAGCAGTTGCGCGGGGGTCTTCACCTTGGCGTCCTCCGCGGCGTGGTAGAACCAGCCGGGGCGGATGGAGACGTCACACTCGGCCGGAATCCAGGCGGTGCCGGGCCGTTCCCCGGAGTTCAAACCCTCGCTGGTGCCGCCCGGGTGCCGGTCTGGCCGGCTCATATTCAGAGTCGCCCAGCAGGGATCCCCCGCGATGCCTTGCTCGTTCCCCACCCAGCGAAAATCAGGACCTGCATCGCTGAACATGCAGGCCATCGGCTGCAGCTCCCGCACGATCTCCCAGGTGTTCGACCAATCGTAGTAGGTCCGGTTGTCGATGCGGCGGGTCTCCCGTGCCCCACCATAAAAGCCGTCCCCGCCATTTGCCCCGTCGAACCAGACGGTGAACAGGTCGCCATAGCCGGTGAGCAGCTCGCGCAGTTGGTTCCGGTAGTAGGCGAGGTACTCCGGCCGGCCATAGTCCTTGTGATTGCGATCCCAGGGCGACAGGTAGACCCCGAACCGGATCCCGTGGCGCCGGCACGCCTCCGCGATCTCCCGGACCACGTCCCCCTTCCCCCCTTTCCACGGCGAGTTCTTCACTGAGTGTTCGGTGTACTGTGATGGCCAGAGGCAGAAGCCGTCGTGGTGCTTCGCCGTGAGGATCAACCCCTCCATCCCTCCCGCCTTGGCCGCTTGCACGACCTGGTCCGGGTCGAAATCCGTCGGGTTGAAGAGCCCCGGACTCTCGTCGCCGTACCCCCATTCCTTGTCGGTGAAGGTGTTCACCGTGAAGTGGAGGAACCCGTAGAATTCCATCGCGTGCCACTGGATCTGGCGGTCGGTGGGAAGCGGCCCGTAGGGTGCCGGCGGCGCGGGGGGCGCCGCGCCCGCAACCACGCCGAGCAGGAGCCACGACCCGGCACACCATCGAATCAGGGAGGATAGGCGCATGACGGATTCAAGCGTCGGGCCGACCCCGGCCGCAATGAGTTTGGCGCGGCCTTTCCCGGCACCACCCCGTCCGGATCCGGCCGCCCGGATCCGGGGAGGCCCGTCGGCGCTAGAAACCGGGTGCTGATGATTGGTGATTGGCTGAGCCGCGCCCGCGTCCCCCCAATCGACGATCACCAATCGACAATCGACAATCACCAATCGCCAGTCCTCGATACTCGGACGACGGATGACGGATGACGGATGACGGGCGACGGGCGATGCACGCCAAAAGCCTCAGAGTTCCAGCTCCGCCTTCACGGCCGCGAACTGGGCCAGGGCGAACTCGAGATCCTCGCGCGTATGGGCCGCGGACATCTGGGTGCGGATGCGGGCGCGGCCCACCGGCACCACCGGATGGAAGAAGCCCACCACGTACACCCCGCGCTGCAACATGGCCTCGGCGAAACGCTGCGCCAGGACGGCGTCGCCCAACATGATCGGAACGATGGGATGTTCCCCGGGGAGGATCGACAACCCGAGCCCGGCCAGGCCCGCCCGGAAAAAGCGGGTGTTCTCTTCGAGCCGGTCACGGAGTTGCGTCGATTCCTGGAGGATCTCCAGGGCGCGCAACGTGGCCGCCGCGATGGGCGGGGCGACGGTGTTGCTGAACAGATAGGGACGCGAGCGCTGCCGCAAAAGCTCCACGACCTCCCGCCGGCCGCTGGTGTAGCCGCCGCTCGCCCCGCCCAGAGCCTTGCCAAGCGTCCCGGTCAGGATGTCCACCCGCCCCATGACCCCGTGGTGCTCGTGGGTCCCCCGACCTCTGGGCCCGAGGAAACCCACGGCATGGGAGTCGTCGACCATCACCAACGCGTCATGCCGCTCGGCGAGGTCACAAACCCCCGCCAGATCCGCCAGGGTGCCGTCCATGCTGAACACTCCGTCGGTGACCACCAACCGGAACCGGGCCCCCGCCGCCTCGCGCAACCGGGCTTCCAGGTCGGCGAGGTCGTTGTTGCGGTAGCGATGACGCTGCGCCTTGCACAGGCGGATGCCGTCGATGATCGAGGCATGGTTCAATTCGTCCGAGATCACCGCGTCCTCTGCCCCCAGCAGGGTCTCGAACACACCGCCGTTCGCATCCCAGCAACTGGTGTAGAGGATGGTGTCCTCGGTCCCCAGGAAACCGGTGAGCGCCGCCTCGAGCTGCTTGTGGACCCCCTGCGTCCCGCAGATGAAGCGGACACTGGCGAGCCCGTAGCCCCAGCGGTCGAGGCCCGCGTGCGCAGCGGCCCGCACCCCGGGGTGCTGGGCCAGCCCCAGGTAGTTGTTCGCGCACAGGTTCAGCACGGGTTGGGCGCCCCCGACCCTCACGTGCGTCCCCTGCGGGGTCTCGATGACCCGCTCCGCCTTGTACAAGCCGGCCGAGCGGATGTCCTCG
>JBBQML010000551.1:0-4145 GCA_038328885.1 Verrucomicrobiota bacterium
CACGCACTGGGGCCATGAACCGTGCGATGGAGGGCGCCGCTCCGTCGGCGCCAAGGATTTGGGTTGGGGCTGGAGTTCGACAGGTTCCGACGGAGCGGAACCCTCCAAGGCGGCTTCGGTTCATGGGAAGCGACGTTTTCCAAGAATTGGACACGCACTGGGGCCATGAACCGTGCGATGGAGGGCGCCGCTCCGTCGGCGCCAAGGATTTGGGTTGGGGCTGGAGTTCGACAGGTTCCGACGGAGCGGAACCCTCCAAGGCGGCTTCGGTTCATGGGTAGCAACGTTTTCCAGGAATTGGACACGCACTGGGGCCATGAACCGTGCGATGGAGGGCGCCGCTCCGTCGGCGCCGAGGATTGGGTTGGGGCTGGAGTTCGACAGGTTCCGACGGAGCGGAACCCTCCAAGGCGGCTTCGGTTCATGGGAAGCGACCACGGTTTGCGAATCGCGCATTGCGGCCATAAACCCAGGGGAATTCCGCCAGGCGGGACGCCTGCCGTTACTTCCGTGAACGTTGATTTCCTGGAGAAGTCTGGCTGAGGTCCGAGTGGGGTCCGGGCTCGGTATCAACCGGGTCGGCGAGGTGGCAGGCGGCCTGATGGCCGGTGGCGAGCAGGCGAAGCGCGGGAGGTTCATGGCGGCATCGGTCTTCCGCGATAGGGCAGCGGGGGTGGAACGGGCACCCCCGGGGCGGGTTCAGGGGCGACGGAACATCGCCCGGGAGCACGATGCGCCGCCGCCGGGTCGCGGGATCGAGGACGGGGACTGCGGAAAGCAGGGCCTGGGTGTAGGGATGCCGGGGCCGGGAACACACGTCGTGCGCGGGACCGAATTCGACGATGTGACCGAGATACATCACGGCGATGCGGCGGCAGAGATGTTCCACGACGGCGAGGTCGTGGGAGATGAAGAGGTAAGCGAGGCCGCGTTCCCTCTGGAGATCCTGGAGGAGATTGACGACCTGGGCCTGGACGCTGACGTCGAGGGCGCTGACGGGCTCGTCGCAGACGATGAGTCGCGGTTCCACGGCAAGGGCCCGGGCGATGCCGACGCGCTGGCGCTGGCCTCCGCTGAACGAAAACGGATGGCGGCTGGCATGATCGGGATGGAGCCCGACGGATTTCAGGAGTTCGGTGATGCGCGCGGCACGCGCGGCACGGTTTGGGGTGAGCCGGTGGATGTCGAGGGCTTCGCCGATGGTTTCACCGACGGTGAAGTGGGGATCGAGAGAGCCGTAGGGGTCCTGGAAGATCATCTGGACCTTTCGTCGGCGGCTGCGCAGATCGCGTTGGGACAGGGTGGTCAGTTCCTCCCCGTCCAGGCGGACGGAACCTTCGTTGGGTTCGACGAGGCGAAGGATGGCGCGACCGAGCGTGGTCTTACCGCAGCCGCTTTCACCCACGAGTCCGACGGCCTCGCTGGCATCGACGTCGAGACTGACGTCGTCGAGGGCCTTGACGACGCCGGTGGTGCGACCGAAGAGGCCCTGGCGGACGGGGAAATGGACGCGGAGATTTGCGACTTCGAGGAGGCGCATGGCGGGGGCGTTTGTCACGGTTCTGGGTGTGGCGAGGGGGAACCGGAGAAGGGACAACGGACGTGTCGATCCTGACCGGCGGGTGCGAGTTCGGGGCGGTGCATGTGGCACGTGGGTTGGACGATGTCGCAGCGATCGGAGAAGCGGCAACCGGCGGGCCATTGGCCGGGGCCGGGGACGCGTCCGGGGATGCCGCGGAGGCGGGTGGCGGTGCGGCCGAGTTCGGGGACGGAGGCGATGAGCGCGCGGGTGTAAGGGTGGAGGGGGTTGGCAAGGAGCAGGGCGGCGGGGCCCTGTTCGACGATTTCCCCGGCATACATGACCGCGACGTGATCGGCGAAATCGGCGACGATTCCTAGGTTGTGGGTGATGAGGAGGATGGCCATTTCGAGCGTCTGCTGGAGGTCGCGGAGGAGTTCGAGGATTTGGGCCTGGATGGTGACGTCAAGGGCGGTGGTGGGTTCGTCGGCGATGAGCAGGCGGGGTTCGGACGCAAGGGCCATGGCGATCATGATGCGTTGCTGCATGCCCCCGGACAGTTGGTGAGGATAATCGCGCGCCCGATTTTCGGGGGCTGGAATGCCCACGAGGCGGAGCAGGTGGATGACTTCGGTATCGTTGGCCCTGGCGGGGCGGTGGAGTTGGAGGGACTCGCGGATCTGGCGGCCGACGCGCATGACGGGATTGAGTGAGGCACCGGGTTCCTGGAAGACGTAGGCGATGGTCCCACCGCGGAGGGCGCGCAATTCGGGAGCGGGCAGGGAGAGGACGTCGCGTTGGTCGACGCGGATGTGGCCTGCGGGATAGGAGGCGGGCGGGGTGGGCAGGAGACGGGCGATGCTGAGAGCGGTGACGCTCTTTCCGCAGCCGCTTTCACCCACGAGGCAAAGAGTGCGGCCGGGTTCGAGGCTCAGGGAGACCGCGGTGACTGCGGGAGTGGCGCCGAAGTGGATATGGAGATTGTCGATCTCGAGGAGCGGCATGGCAGCGGTCACCCCGTGCGAACGTGCGAACCGTCGGCCATGAGGACGCTCAGCGGGTACGTCGGGGTGGGGTTGCCGAAGGGAACGAGGTTCACGAGAGGGAGGCTGGGAGATAATGGGTGCGGGCCGAGGGTGTCGAGGGTGAACTTGAGGGAATTGAACAGGAATGTTGATTCCGTCGCGTGACTTCGCGATAACCCCGCGAGACCACTCCGAACCCCGCCATGGGATTCATGGTCTGCGGAGTCTTGCACAACCGAACCGGGTAAGATGAGCACGCTCGACTACATAATCATCGCGGCCTATTTCGTACTCACCGTCGCCCTCGGCCTTCATTTCGCCCGGCGCTGGAAGGGTTCGGAGGACTACTTCCTGGCGGGCCGGAGCCTGACCTGGCCAATCATTGGCTTATCGCTCTTCGCCACGAACATCTCGACCGAGCATTTCGTGGGACTCGCGGCGGGTGGCAACCGGGAGGGACTGGTGCAGGGGGGCTACGAGTGGATCGCCAGTTACTGTCTACTGGTGTTGGCGATCGTCTTCGCCCCGCAATACCTGAAGCACAAGGTGTTCACGATCCCGGAGTTCTTCGAGAAGCGGTTCGGCATCGAGGCGCGGGTGCTCCTCACTTTCTATTTCCTGGCGATGATCGTCCTGACCAAGACCTCCGTGGCCTTGTACTCGGGCTCCCGGGTGCTGGCGGATCTGACCGGCTGGGACTTTCACGCCGTGATGTGGACCATCGCCATCGTGACGGCGCTGTACACGATCGCGGGTGGATTGGCGGCGGTGGTCTACACGGACGCGCTCCAGGCAGTCATCCTGATTGGAGGTTCGGTGCTCCTGACGGGGTTCGCACTCAACGAGGTGGGATGGTGGCCCGGATTGAATGAACGGCTCACGGCGCTCGGGAAGACCGACCTCCTTTCCATGGTGAAGGGGCCGGAGTCGGAGCTTCCCTTCACGGGATTCCTGCTCGGGAACTTCCTGATCGGCGGGATGTTTTACTGGTGCATGGACCAGGTGAACGTCCAGCGCGTTCTCGGGGCCAAGAACGTGAAGGAAGCCCGGTTGGGCGCAATTTTCGCAGGCTTCCTGAAAATCCTGCCGGTGTTCATCCTGGTGCTGCCGGGGGTGATCGCCGCCGCGCTCCAATTGAACATCAACGGTCCGGATGAGCGTCCCGACTACAACCGCACGTACAGCGTCCTGGTCCAGACCCTGTTGCCGACCGGCCTCAAAGGTTTGGTTCTGGCGGCCCTGCTGGCAGCCCTGATGTCGTCGATCAGTTCAATGTTGAATTCGGCGTCGACGCTCGTGGCGCGTGACTTGGTGGCGCGCTTCCGGCCGGCCACCACCGCGCAGACGCAGATTCGGATCGGGCAGGGGGCCCTGGTCCTGGTGATTGTGGGTGGGATTCTGTCGACACCGTTGATCGACAATTATCCGCACCTTTGGGGCTACCTGCAGGAGATCACGGGCTATCTCTCGGTACCCTTCGCGGTGGTGGGACTTTGCGGGGTCTTCGTGCGGCGGGTGAACCGGCAGGGCGCCCTCGTGGCCGTGGGGGTCGGTATCACGATGAGTTTGTTCCTGCTCGCCGACAGTCACGCGGAGGGCGG
>JBBQML010000552.1:0-4141 GCA_038328885.1 Verrucomicrobiota bacterium
GCACGAGGACCTGGCGGACCACACCCGCCACCTCAACGCGCGCAACACGCTCCTCACGCTCCTCAAGCGGGGTGTCGTGCCCATCATCAACGAGAACGACGCGGTCTCCGTCACGGAGTTGAAGTTCGGCGATAACGACCGCCTTTCGGCGTTGGTGGCCAGCCTTTTGCCAGCCGATCTGCTCGTCATCCTCACGACCGCCGAGGGCCTGATCGAGAACTTTGGCCGTCCCGGGGCCCGGCGGTTGTCGGTGGTGGAGCACCTCGACGACCGGATCGAGGGCGAGGCGGGGGGCACCAGCAGCACCACGGCGGTTGGGGGGATGCGAACCAAGATCGACGCCGCCAAGATCGTCCTGCGTTCGGGCATCCCGCTCGTCATCGCCAGCGGGAGGCGGTTCGATGCGCTCGCCCGGATCCTCGCGGGCGAGGACGAGGGGACCCTCTTCATTCCCCGGTCGGGCCGCTTGACGGCGCGGAAGCGCTGGATCGCGTTTTATCACCGGCCCGCGGGGACACTGGTCGTGGATGAGGGCGCCCGCCACGCCCTCTGTGACGGCGGGCGCAGCCTGCTGGCCCCGGGTGTGACGCGGGCGGAAGGCGACTTCGTCCCGGGACAGGTGGTGCGCGTCTGCGACCAGGCCGGGCGCGAGTTGGCGCGGGGGATCGTCCGTGTCGCCTCGGACGGGTTCGGAAAATCCCCCCTGGGCAATAGGGTGCACGGCGAGGTTGTTCACCGCGATGACCTGGTGGTCCTCTGAACCCCCTCCCTGACCGTCGAATTCCCTCCATGCACAAGACCCCCTCCCGCCGACAGTCCCCCATCCTCCAACTCCTGGAGGTGATGCGCCTCCTGCGGGCCCCTGGGGGATGCCCCTGGGATCGCGAACAGGACCACCGGACGCTGCGTTACCATGCGGTGGAGGAGGTCTACGAGTTGCTGGACGCGATCGAGGCCGGCGACGATCAAGAACTAGCGGAGGAGTTGGGCGACCTGCTGCTCCAGGTCGTGTTTCATTGCCAGTTGGGAAGGGAGCGCGAGGCCTTCGACTTTGACCGGGTGACGCAGGTGTTGGTGGACAAACTGATCCGCCGCCATCCGCACGTTTTTGGCGCAACGCAGGTCAGGAATGTGGACGAAGTCTGGGCCAACTGGGACCGGATCAAGCGGGCGGAGAAGGCCGGGACCCGGCACGAACGGCCCTCGGCCCTGGATGGGATCCCGAGGCACCTGCCCGCACTGCTGCGAGCCGAGAAGCTGGTCAAGAAGGCCCGGAAGTCGGGCTTGCTCTCGGGCGACGCGGATCGGCCCACGGTGCCCGGCCGGGCGTTGAGCCGGGGTGATCTGGGTCGGCAGCTTTTCGAGTTGGCGCAGTATGCCCAGGGCCGGGGTTGGTCGGCCGAGGACCTGTTGAGGATGGAACTGCGGAGGCGTGAGCGGGCTTGGAGACGGCAGGAGCGGGGGAGGCCGGCACCGGATCCGGAGCGAGCGCCCCCCCGGGGGAAGGCCGCCCGGTGACCGCGTCTCCCAGGACCCTCGGGTCGTGGGGGGCCGGCGACCGGAGATGGCCGATGAGTGCTTGAGTGCTCGCCCAGAGCGAAATCGACGCTTGCTTCGCGGGGCTCTCTGCCTAGCGTCCTCACCCTTCGCGCGACCTCGAGCAGCGCACGAGCCAGCAATCACAGCGACCTTTTTTGCCCTTTTTGATATGGCGATACCCGCAAACGACATGCGCCGCGGAATGGCGATCAGCTACAACAGCGACATCTGCGTCGTCCTGGAGACCCAGCATCGCACCCCGGGCAACTTGCGGGCGTTCATCCAGGCCAGCCTGCGCAGCGTGCGGACGGGGAAATCGATGGACGTGCGGTTCAGCTCGGCGGAGAAGGTCGAGGTCATCCCGCTGATGACCTACAAGATGGAGTTCAGCTACAAGGACGGCGAGGACTTCGTGTTCACGAACCCCGAGACATTCGAGACGGTGAATCTCACACCGGAAATCGTGGGAGACGCGAAGAATTACCTGATCGAGAACCAGGTGGTGACGATCACCTTCGTGGGGGAGAAACCGATCATCGTCGAGCTGCCGGCCAGCCTGATCCTGACGGTGACGGACTCGCCGGATGGGGTGAAGGGCGACTCGGCCAACAACGTGATGAAAACCGTCACTCTGGAGACCGGCATCACGGTCCAGGCACCGCTGTTCATCAAGCTGGGGGAGAAGATCAAGGTCGACACGCGCACCGGGAAGTACATGGAACGTGCCTGAGGCCCCCTTCACGTCCGCTTAGAAGAACCGCGGGGAATCGGAACGAGGGCTTGAGCGAGGAGCGGCCAGGGCGGCAGAATCGGGCCGTGGGTTGCCCCCCGCGGCCATGGCCAAATTAGTTCTCCAGGACGGTGACGGAGCCGGCCAGGAGTTTGCTCTGGTCGAGGGGCTCAATCGGATCGGCCGGACGCCTGGCAACGAGATCCGCATCGACGATGTCACCGTCTCCACCACTCACTGCGAGTTGTGGTTGATGAAGGAGCGGTTGCTGCTCCGGGATCTCGACAGCACGAACGGCACGTTTGTGGATGGCCGGGCGATCAGCGAGGCGGAGGTGCAGCAGGGCGACGTGCTCTCGGTGGGCCGTGTGTTGCTGCTGGTTGCGGATGCTCCGGGCCGCGTGGCGATCCCCAAACCGCCGTCCCCCCCACCGCCACCGCCGCGCTTCACTCCCGAGGGAGAGCCCTGCTGCGTGAACCACCCCTTGCTGCCCGCGCTCTTCCGGTGTGCCAAGTGCGGCGAGCAGTTCTGCCGGGATTGCGTGCGGTTCCTCGCCCGCCGGGGCGGAACCCCGCATTCGTACTGTCCGGTATGCGGGGGTGAGTGTGTCTCCGTGCTCCCGCCGGGCGGAGCCGTCCGACGGCCGGCATCGAAGCGCGCAGGATGGCTGGCGAAGCTGACGCAGACCCTTCGCATCCGGCGCTGAGGTGGTCTGAGGTTGCGCGGCCGTCCCGGACGGTCCGGCGGCGTAGCCATCAAGGCCCCGAGGGTCGGCGTGGTACTTGGTACTTGGTACTTGGTACTTGGTGCTTGGTACTGTCCGGCGCGCCAGTACGAGAGGATCCGATGGACGATCTCCCCCGACCGAGCCTCAGGCGCACCGTGGCCTGTCGCGCCGGTCAACGCCCACCCCGGGGGAGAGCTGGGAGCCATCCGAGGGAGAGGAGGGAGAGGAGGGTGCGGTGAGTCAGACGCCGATTCCAGCGGCGTAGGTCGTCTGGTCGGGAGATCGGTTTACTCTGCCATGCGAGCCCTCGATGTACAGGCTGCCGGAGTTCCCGGCCAGGCTTCCGGCACATCCGGACGCCGTCTCGCTGGGCGCACTCCGTGTGGTCCCGTCGGACGATGTGATCCGGTCTAATCCGCGGGCTCCAGCGAGGGGCGGGTCCCGTACTTCTTGGCAAGGGCCTGGCAAACGGCCAGGGGCTTCACGCCCGAGGTGCAACTGGGCTCCGATAACGACGAGGCGGCCACGCAGATCCCTGTGAGCAGGCACTTGGTGAGGTCCCAACCTTCATGAAGTCCGTAGAGGACCCCGGCGGCGAACGCGTCGCCGGCGCCTGCCGTTCCCATGATCTGCTTCTGTGGGACCTTGAGGGAAGATTGCCAGACGTCTTCGCCCTTCCGGGTACGGGCGAACGCGCCCTCGGGGAAGTGGATCACCACGAGCTCCCGGATGCCCATCTGGAGCAACGCACCCGCCGCGTGGCGGAGGGACACCGTGTCGAGTGCGCCGTCGTTCTGCCGGATCTTGAACCCGGAAATCTTTCCGGCCTCGTGCTCGTTGACGATGAGGTAGTCGGTGTACTTCAGCGCCGGCGCCACGAACTTGACGTAGCGGCTGGAGTCCTCGGTGATCACATCCACCGAGGTCTTGAGCCCGGCGTCCTGCGCGCGGGCAAGCAGCGCCGTGCCCCGTGTCCCGTACTTCTTGTCCGGTTGGTCCAACGCATCCAGCAGGAGCAGGTAACCGAGATGGAGCAGTTTTGCCTTCGACTTGCCGAGGTCGAGGTCGCTGCCGTCCCAAAGCGAGTTGGCACCCCTGAAGTGGAAAAACGTTCGGCGGCCGCTGCCAGCCTCGGTCATGACGTC
>JBBQML010000553.1:0-4135 GCA_038328885.1 Verrucomicrobiota bacterium
GGTACCGATCACCTGGACATCGTCCTCTGCCACGACATCGAGTTCGTGCCAATGCAGCAGATCGTGGACGAAACGCTTCCCGCCCTGCGACGCCTCCAGGCCGCCGGCAAGGTCCGCTTCTTCGGCGTCAGCGGCTACCCCCAGAAGATCTTCCGGTTCATCGCGGAGCAGACGGACGTGGACTGTGTATTGAGCTACAACCAGTACACGCTGCAGAACACCCGTTTCGCCGATGAAACGGTCCCGTTCCTGAAAGGGCGCGGGATCGGCGTGATGAACGCGGGCCCGTTCAGCGCCCGCCTCCTGACCAATGCCCCCCTGCCCCGGTGGCTCAAGGAACCGGAATCGGTGAAGGCGGCCGCCCGCCGGGCCGCCGAGCATTGCACCTCGCGCGGGGTCGACCTCGCCCAACTGGCCCTGCAGTTCAGTATCGCCAACCCGGACATCGCCACCACGGTCGCCGGCAGCGCCAACCCCGAGAACATCCGTCGCTGGGCCCAGTGGATCGCCCAACCGATCGACCAGGTCTTGTTGAGGGAGGTGCAGGCCATCCTGGCGCCGGTGAAGAACCTCGGTCACACCGAAGGCCTGGCCGAAAACAACTGAGACAACGAAGGCCCCCCCCAGCAGCACGTTGAAGAAGTCTGGCAGCCGCCCGGAACAACGCAAAGGAACCCCGAAAAGCCAATGAATGCGCCGTGCCACCACGGCGACTACGAGACAAGCCCGGAACAACGCAAAGGAACCCCGAAAAGCCAATGAATGCGCCGTGTCACCACGGCGACTACGAGACAAGAGGGCCTTTTGAACAGGCTGCTGACGGTCTCCCGGCGGCAGTGCAGAACCGATGCCCTGCAGGGTCCAGGCGCGGTTCAGATTGAGCCCCACGAGGTTCGTGAGCTCGATCCGTTCCATCATTCGCCGCCCAAAGGACACCAGGGTTGGTTCAGAGCCCGACGGCCTTGAACCGGGCGTCAACTTCCTTGAAGTGGAACTCGAGGGAGCACAGGCCATCGAGTTCACCCGGGGAAAAATGCCGGGCGACTTCGGGGTCGGATTGGAGCTGCCGGAGGAAGTCAGCGTCATCGCGCCCGGCATGTTTCACCGCCCAGGTGGCCATGGCGTTGCGCTGCACGAGTTCGTAGGCTTGTTCGCGGGTGAGGCCCTTCCGGATGAGGGCCAGAAGGACGGTCTGGGAGTTCCACATGCCCAGACTCAGGCCCAGGTTCTTCCGCATGTTCTCCGGGTACACATTCAGCCCGTCCAGCATCCGGACGAGAAGACCGAGCATGTAGTCGAGCAGAGTGCAGGAGTCGGGGAAGATGATGCGCTCCACCGAACTGTGGCTGATGTCGCGCTCGTGCCAGAGGGCGACGTTCTCCAGCGCGGCGACGGCGTTGCCGCGCAGGACGCGGGCGAGGCCGGTCAGGCGCTCCCAGGTGATCGGGTTGCGCTTGTGCGGCATTGCGCTGCTGCCCTTCTGGCCCTTGGTAAAGGGCTCCTCCGCCTCGAGCACCTCGGTACGCTGGAGGTGGCGGAACTCGACCGCCCACCGCTCGATGCTGGCCCCGATCAGAGCCAGCGTCTGCATGTACTCGGCATGGATGTCCCGCTGCACCACCTGGGTGGCGATGGGGGCCGGCCGAAGTTTTAGCCGACGACACACGGCCGCCTCCACTTTCGAGGAAAGGTGCGCGCTGGTGCCGACCGCGCCGCTCAGCTTGCCCACCGCCGCAGTCTCCCGGGCGGTCTCCATACGGCGGAGGGCGCGACCGAATTCGTCGTACATGAGGGCGAGTTTCAAGCCGAACGTGGTCGGCTCGGCATGGATGCCGTGACTGCGGCCGATGCACGGGGTGCGACGATATTGGCGGGCGCGGCGGGCAATCACTTTGCGCAGCTCCCGGATCGCGGTGATGAGCAGATCGGCGCTCTGGACCAACTGCACCGCGAACGCCGTATCCACGACGTCGCTGGAGGTGAGACCGAAGTGGAGCCAGCGGCTGGCCGTGCCCTCCACCCGCTCCGCGATCGCGGTGGTGAACCCGATGACGTCGTGGTTGAGCGTCTTCTCGAGTTCCTTCTGGCGCTCGACCAGGCCCTTCAGGTCCTGGGCCCAGGCGTCCGCGGCCGTCTTCAACCGGGCGAAGTCAGCCGCCGGCACCACCTTGGCCTTGACCAGCGCCTCACTCGCGAGGAGTTCGATCTCCAGCCAGATCCGCAGCTTGTTTTCGTCCGTCCAGATGCCCCGCATCGCGGGCCGCGAGTAGCGCGTAATCACCCGGACAGCGTGCCACGCGGCCCGGGTGCTGGGCGAGCCGGGAACCGGCGTTGTCTCCGTTGTCTCCGTGATGTCTCCGTGATTGCACAATCCGCGTCCGCACCCATAGTCCCACCGCGTCGGGCGCAGAACCCGCGGTCCCGACGACAGCACCACGGCCCGTCCCATTCCGGGACTTCCCCCCAGGGCCCGTTTTCGCAGCCGTAACAACCCCTCGGAGAAGGAGTGTACCCATGAAGCACGGTTACTTGATCGACATGGACGGTGTGATCTACCGGGAGAACCAACTGATCACGGGAGCCACGGACTTCGTCGAGGCACTGCTTTCGACCGGGACACCGTTCCTCTTCCTGACCAACAACTCCGCACCCACGGGTGAGGACTTGTGCGTGCGACTGAAGCACCTCGGCATCGGCGGCCTGACCCCCCGGCACTTCTACACCTCAGCCATGAACACGGCGGAGTTCCTCAGCGAAGCCCATCCGAACTGCACGGCGTTCGTGGTCGGGGAGGGCGGTCTGCTCGCCGCGCTCCACGAACGCCGCATCGCCAACGATGCGATCCACCCGAACTACGTCGTCGTCGGCGAAGGGGCTGCCACCACGGAGAAACTCACCAAGGCGCATGAACTCATCGAGAAGGGTGCCCGCCTCGTCGCGACGAACCCCGACAACTGGTGCCCGGTCTCGAGTGAGAAGACGCGACCCGGCGCCGGCGCCATCGCCGCCTTCCTGGAGGCCAGCACCGGCCGACGCGCCTACTACCTCGGCAAGCCCAACGGTTACATGTTCCATCGCGCTCGAGCCCGGCTCACCGACAACCCGCTCCAACGCGCCGAGCAGGTCATCATGATCGGCGACACCATGGAAACCGACATCCGCGGCGCCATCGAGGTGGGGCTGCTCGGGTACCTCGTCCTCACCGGCTCGACGAAACTCGAGGACATCGGCGATTACGTCTACCAACCGACCCGCGTGCTGCAGAGCGTGGCGGAGCTCGTCGATGAGGTCCGATCCGGCATCCCCTCGGAGAACGCCGACAGCCCGTTCTTCACGCATGCCCGAAACGGAGGGCATCGTCAGGGCAACCGCCACCAGACCGACATCCTGGCCCTCCACAAACCACGCCCGAGACCGGCGATGACGAAGTAGGACGGAACAGGGATGGGCAGGATGGGCAGGATGGGGAGAGGCGGGGGAGTGGGTTGGGAGGGCGCGGGTTGAACCCGGTCGACACCGATCCGATCCTGAGGATCCTGCTCATCCCTGTTCGATATTCCCGTTTCCCCGGCAGCGCCCGCACGAGCGCCCGCACGAGCGCCCGCACGCGGGCTTGCAGGCGTCGCGGCGAACCGGATGATCCAAGCTGATCCGCGCGCCGATGCTTTCCACTCTTCCTATCTCACCCCAGCAACCCCGTGGCCGCTTCGGAGCCGGCGTCCTCACGCCCCGAAGGGTCGTCCCCGGGGTTGCCGCCAGCCTGCTCGCCCTGCTCCTCGGCTGCCCCTCCGGTACGGCCCGAGGGGCTTCCACCCTGGTCTTCAACCGCGACATCAAGCCGATCCTGTCCGACAGTTGTTACGCCTGCCACGGCCCCGACCCGGGATCCCGCAAGGCCGGGCTGCGTCTCGACACCCGCGACGGTCTCTTCGAATCCACCCCCAAGCGCGGTCCGGCCGTGGTTCCGGGAAAACCCGAAACCAGCGAGTTCTGGAAACGCCTGGTGACCGACGATGCCGACGACCTGATGCCCCCCCCCCGGTCGCACAAGGTCCTCGAGCCGGCGCAGAAACAGCTCCTCAAGCAGTGGATCGCCGAGGGCGCCCCCTGGCAGCCTCACTGGTCGTTCCTCCCG
>JBBQML010000554.1:0-4128 GCA_038328885.1 Verrucomicrobiota bacterium
CTAGGCGGATGGACAGAATGTTTTCAGATCGCAATCCCGGGGGCTGAACCTCTTTGCTGCTCACCGACCCGTCTTCTGCAATCTGTGCACAAATCCGTTTTCAGGGCCCTGCCCAGCGTCACCTTCGCGCTCGCCCTCTTCTTCACCCTCTTCTTTGCCAAGGCGTGGGTTTCGGAGCATTACGGCAGTGATCTGCCCAACTGGGATCAGTGGGATGCCGAAGGGACCCATTTGTTGCTCCCGTGGAGCAAAGGCGAACTGAAGTTTTTCGACCTCTTTACGCCGCACAACGAACACCGGGTGGCCCTGACCAAAGCGCTCTCGCTGGCACTGGTGAGCGTCAACGGGCAATGGGACGCCCGGATACAGATGCTGATCAATTCCGCCATGCACAGCCTGTTGGCGGTCGGCCTGTGGTTTTGGCTGAAGCCCATGCTCACCCGGCGCTGGCACCTGATTCTCTGGGCCTTGGCGCTCGTGGCAACGTTCGCCCCGCCCCACGCATGGCAGAACAACCTGGGAGGTTTCCACTCCCAACAGTACTTCCTGCTCGGGCTGTCCCTCATCGGAATCGACCGCTGTTTGCGTTGCCGCCCTCCCTCCGTGGGCTGGTTCCTCGGGGTGTTTTGTCTCGGTTTGGTTCTGTTCAGCATGGCCTCGGGTCCCGCCGCAGCGGGCATCGTCTTTCTCGCCCTCCTCGCCTTGCACGGCTCGCCGTGGCGTGCGGCCCACTTCCATGGGATTACCTTGCTGGTCAGTCTCGCAATCATCGTCGCCGGCATTGCCCTGCGGGTCGAATTCAGCCCCCATGAATCGCTCCGCGCCCACTCGTCCGCGGACTTCGGCTGGACTTTGTGGCGGGCGGTCCAATGGCCAGTGACCACCTTCACCGCTTTCGGCGCGGTGGCTTACCTGCCCTGGCTGATCCTCGCTCTGCGAGTGACGTTCGCCCGGGACCACCGGGCGCTCGATCCGCGGGAACGGGTGATCGTGGCCGCGGGAGGTTGGGTGGTGGTGCAGTTCCTCGCAGCCGCCTATGCGCGCGGAGCGGGCGGCACCTGGCCCGCCTCGCGGTACTTCGACACCCACACGGCCGGCCTCCTGGTGAACTTGGGTGCGTTCCTGATCCTCCTCATCCGCCAACCCATGCCGGCCTGGCTCCGGTGGACGGGTCACGCGGCCTTGGCCGCGTGGTGCCTCGCGATCGGGCATGGGCTTTACCAGCATGCCGTGTGTGTCACTCGCGACGAACTCCCGCAAGTGGCAGGCTGGTTCCAGCGGAGCACGGTCAACACGCGACTTTATCTGGGCACCGACGATCTTTCGTGGCTGAAGGAGGGCGAGGTTCCCTACCCGAGCGTGGAGGCGCTGGTCGAGCGGTTGAGCCATCCCGAGCTCAGGACGCTGATGCCGGTGAGCGTGCGCGCGGCCCTCCCACTGTATCAGGACTCCACCGACGGCTTCTCACCCGAGGCCGCGTCCCCCTCCACGCCCAAGCTGGTGGTCGCGCCCACCTGGGGCTCATTCGACGCGGTCCAGGGAGTCGCCGCGACCGGAATCTGGCGAAGCCGAAGCCTGCAACCACCCGATTTCGGCTACCTGAAAATCGAGACCGCCGGAGATCTGCGTCGGGGCCGGGTCAGCCTGGAGGTGTGGTCCGATGACCTTACCCGGCGACTCGGACGAATCGAGCCAGGCAGGACTCCCGGGGATCAGTGGCGGGCGGGTTACATTCGAATGCCAAAGGAGGCGTTTCGTCTGGTCGCCAAGGACGAGGACACCGGCGCGTGGCTCGCCTTCGGGGCTCCCGTGCCCATGGCCGCGGGATCCTACTGGTGCTGGCGCCTTGCGGCCCACGCGCTCCTCCTCACGGGAATCAGCGCCGGATTTTGGTTGATTGCCCTGCCCTTCGCAACGCGCCCGGACGAGGACGTCGCCGCCTCGACACTTCATTGAGGCCATGCTTCGGCACCTCTTCTCACCCGCTGTCTGGTTCGTCTCCTTGGTCGCGGCGGTGGTCTTCAATCTGCCGTGGCTGCCGGAAACGCAGTCGGTACGCGACCACTACACGCTGGAAATCGAGCTGACCGCGTCCGCTTCGGGGCAGAGCCAGCTCTACTACGATGTCGGACGCAACCTGAACGAGGAGGACTTGGCCTCGGCCCCCCTCGCGGGCACGGGAAAGTCGGAACGGCTGCGCTTTCGGATCCCGGCCGGGACCTATCAAGGATTCCGCTTCGATCCCGCATCCAGCGAGCTGAAGGGAGTGATTTCACAGGCCCGGATCATCGACGAACGGGGACGGGAGCGCCTGCGTTTTCCCCTCACCTCGTGGGAACCCGCCAACGAGATTGAAGCCCTCACGCTTGAGCCTGCCGGACTCAGGATCGCGACTACCAAAGGGGCGTCCGATCCCGGCGTCTGGCTGCCCCTCGAGGCGCCCTTGGTTCTGGAGGCGACCGCATCGCGATCCTGGCGCCCCTTGGTGAACCGGATCCTGCCGTGGACCATCGGCATCGCGCTCGTGCTCTCACTGTTTCCTTTCGGCCGTCCGCTCTTCGAACGTCTCGATCGCTGGCGTGAGCGCCGTCCTGCATGGGCCCTCGCGATCGTTGCTTTCGCCGCCACCCTCGCCAGCAGCTATCCCGTGGTGTTTTTCGGACGGAGCCAGGTATCGCCGAACTACGGCGCGAGGCTGCTCTATGATGCGATCCCCACGCTCCCGGGTCAGACCGATGCCCGCTACGAGGAGGTCAACATGTCCGACATCGGGGCGCTCATGTTTCAGCATATCCCGATGTCGTTCGTCCAGGTCCGGGCACTCCAAGCCGGCGAACTTCCCCTCTGGAACCGCTACAACTCCACGGGAACGATGTTGCTGGGACAGGGGCAAGCGATGGTGGGAGACCCGCTGCAGTTCCTCGTCGTTCTCGCTGGTGCCGATGCCTGGGCCTGGGACCTCAAGTTCCTGGCCTCGAAATTCCTGCTTTGCTTCGGCATGGGCCTGCTGGCGTGGGGCGCAACCCGGCAATGGGTTCCCGCCGCGCTGATCGGCGGAAGCTGCGGATTCATCGGATTTTTCCTCTTCCGGATCAATCACCCCGCGTTTTTTTCGTTCTGCTATGCACCTTGGATCCTTGTTGCGTGGCTTGGATTGGCGCAGGATCCGGACCGCCGAAAGCGCTGGCGCAACCTCGCCGGTCTGATGCTGGTCAACGGGATGGTCATCACCAGCGGCACGGTGAAAGAGGCGTATATGCTCCTGCTGTCCCTGAATGCAACGGGCGTGCTCCTCGTTCTTTCTGCCGGAGAATGGAACTGGCGGGAACGCGCGGTGCTTCTCCTGCAGGCGGCCGGCACGGGTGTGGTCTTTCTCCTGCTGACGGCCCCGCTTTGGGTCACCCTCGCCGAGGCCCTGCGGATTTCGTACACCGGCTACAACCAGCCCAGCGCCTACCAGATTCATCCGAGTTTTCTCATCGGATTCTTCGACGAAATTTTTTACCGCCCGATCCAGACACTCGAGCGCGTCTCCAATCCGTCGGCCAACTTCCTTTTCCTCGGTGGCCTGCTCTACCTCGCGGCCTCGTGGCGTCGGAACCCGCCAGGACCGGTGGGCACCGCCCTGGCCTGTGCGTTTGCCGCCAGCCTGGCGATGACCTTTGGCGTGGTGCCTCCCCAATGGATCGAGCGCGTCCCGTTCCTCGGCAACGTGGCTCACATCGACAATTGTTTCTCCCTCGTGGCGATCATTCTTGCCGGCCCGTTGTCGGCCCTGGGCTGGAGTGCGGCCGGGAAACGGCTGGGCGGCCCGGAAGGCCGCGGCGACCTCGTCATGGTAACCCTCCTGCTCGCAGGGCTCGTCGCCGTCTGGGTATCGACGACCCAGACCGTGCACAAACCAATCATGGGCTGGGACGAGGTTTTTTCCGCGCTGAAATGGGGACACCGACTCCCGGTCAGCGCTTTTGTCTGGGGTAGTCTGATCGCGCTTCCGACCGCGCTGCTGATCGGATTCCTCGGGCTGCGAAGGATCCTTTCCTCCGGTCAATGCACCGTGGCCGCGGGAGGCCTGCTGAGTGTGTGCATCTTTGTCCTGCTCTGGCGCCACGGCCAGCATCTGCCCTC
>JBBQML010000555.1:0-4124 GCA_038328885.1 Verrucomicrobiota bacterium
GCGGGTTGGTCCTCAACCGCTCGGAGTCCCTGTGCGTCATGATCAACGAGGAGGACCACCTCCGGATGCAGTCGCTGCGCCCGGGGTTTCAGCTCCGTGAGGCCTGGCGGGCCGTGGACGAAATGGACACCGCCCTCGAGCCGCGGCTGCCGTTCGCCTTTTCCTCCGAGATCGGCTACCTCACCGCCTGCCCGACGAATGTCGGCACCGGCATCCGGGTAAGCGCGATGCTGCACCTGCCGGGCCTTGTGCTCGGGGAGTTGATCAACCCCACGATTCAGTCGGTGAACAAGCTGGGACTCGCTGTGCGCGGCCTCTACGGCGAGGGGACCGAGGCGCTGGGCAACATCTTTCAGGTCTCCAACCAGATGACGCTCGGCGAGTCCGAGCCCGAGATCGTCGAACGCCTGAGCAAGGTCGTGCACCAGATGATCGACCACGAGAACAACGCCCGACTGAAGCTCCTCGAGGAGAAGCCCAAGGTCCTCCTCAACCACATCGGTCGCGCCTTCGGTGTCCTCTCCAATGCCTTCAGCATCTCGTCGAAGGAGGCCATGAACCTGCTCTCCCTGGTGCGGCTCGGCCATGATATGAAGCTCTTTCCGGGAATCCCGCGGGCGCGCATCGACGAACTGCTCCTGACGACCCAACCGGCGCACCTCCAGCGCACGCACTCCGCGAAGCTGGGTGCCGAGGAGAGGGACATCCTGCGCGCGGAACTGCTCCGCGAGCGCCTGCGCGATGTGTCGCGGCCGGTGGTTCCCGGGGCGATTCCGGGGGACACTGCCCCGCCGCCGGCGGAAGCCCCCGCCAGCGGCGAGTGACCCGGCGCCCGCCCAAGCCAACCAGCCTGAGGACACGAATCCCGACCCGAGCCAACTCCGGACGCCGAAAGATTTATGAGTGAAGAAGCCATGAACAACTTCACGCCACGTGCGCAGCAGGTGCTCGCGCTGGCGCGGAAGGAAGCGGACCGTTTCAACCACAACTTCGTGGGCACCGAGCACCTGTTGCTCGGTCTCATCAAGCTGGGGCAGGGCGTGGCCGTGAATGTGATCCAGAAGATGGGGCTCGACCTCGAGACCGTGCGCCTCGAGGTGGAAAAACAGGTCGGCTCCGGACCCGATCAGAAGGTGACCGGGAACATTCCCTACACGCCCCGGGTGAAGAAGGTGCTCTCCCTCGCCGCGAAGGAGGCCAAGGCCCTGAACCATACCTACGTGGGCACCGAGCACATCCTCCTCGGCCTCCTGCGTGAAGGCGATGGTGTCGCCGCCCGCGTGCTGAAGAGCCTCGACGTCGACATCGAGCAGACCCGCCAGGAGATCCTGAAGGAACTCGACCCGAACTTTGCCGCCCAGGAGGAGGGCGCAGGCCAGACGGAAGGCGCCGTGCCGGGCGAAAAGCCCGAGAAGAAAGGCGAGGTCAAGACCCCCGCACTCAAGGCGTTCGGCCGTGACCTCACCGAGGTCGCCCGCAAGGGCGAAATGGACCCCGTCATCGGTCGCAAACCCGAAATCGAGCGCGTCATCCAAATCCTCTGCCGCCGCACCAAGAACAACCCGGTCCTCCTCGGCGAGGCCGGCGTCGGCAAGACGGCCATCGTCGAAGGGCTCGCCCAGGAGGTCGTCCGCGGCAACGTCCCGGACATCCTCCGCGAGAAGCGCGTCATCACCCTGGATATGGCCCTCATGGTGGCCGGCACCAAGTACCGCGGCCAGTTCGAGGAACGGATCAAGGCCGTCATGGACGAGATCCGGCGCGCCAAGAACGTGATCCTGTTCATCGACGAGTTGCACACCATCGTCGGCGCCGGTTCCGCCGAGGGCACGATGGATGCCTCGAACATCATCAAGCCGGCGCTCAGCCGCGGTGAGATGCAGTGCATCGGCGCCACCACGCTCAACGAGTACCGCAAGTACATCGAGAAGGACGCCGCCCTCGAGCGCCGCTTCCAGAGCGTCAAGGTCGAAGCCCCCAGCGTCGACGAGGCGATCCTCATCCTGAAGGGCCTCCGCTCCAAATACGCGGATCACCATAAGGCCGAGATCACCGACGCCGCCGTCGAGGCCGCCGTGAGACTCTCCGACCGCTACATCACCGGCCGGTACCTGCCGGACAAGGCCATCGACGTCATGGACGAGGCCGGCGCGCGCGCGCGCATCGGGGCGATGACGCGCCCCCCGGAGGTCAAGGACCTCGAGGCCGACATCGAGACGATCAAGGCCCGGAAGGAGAAGGCCATCAAGGAACAGGACTTCGAGGGCGCCGCCGCCATGCGCGACCAGGAGAAGCAGGCGAAGGAGAAACTCGAGAGCGTCCTCAACGCCTGGAAGAACAACCGCGAGGAAAAGCGGGTCAAGGTCGACGAGGACGAGGTGGTGCATGTCGTGTCCAAGTGGACCGGAATCCCCCTCCGCCGGATGGAGCAGTCGGAGGCCCAGAAGCTCCTCGATATGGAGCAGGCGGTCGGCAAGGTCGTCGTTGGGCAGTTGGAAGCGGTCTCGGCCCTGAGCCGTGCCCTGCGGCGGTCCCGGGCGGACCTGAAGGATCCGCGGCGCCCGATCGGCACGTTCATGCTCCTCGGGCCCACCGGCGTCGGCAAGACGCTCCTCGCCAAGGCCCTGGCCGAGCACATGTTCGGGGATACCAAGGCGCTCGTGCAGCTCGACATGTCCGAGTACATGGAGAAGTTCAGCGTCTCCCGGCTGGTGGGTTCGCCCCCCGGCTACGTCGGCTACGAAGAGGGTGGCCAGTTGACCGAGGTGGTGCGACGCAAGCCCTACTGTGTGGTCCTCTTCGATGAGCTCGAGAAGGCCCATCCGGACGTCGCGAACATGCTCCTGCAGATCCTCGAGGAGGGTAAGCTCACCGATTCACAGGGCCGGCAGGTGGATTTCCGGAACACGATCATCCTGCTCACCTCCAACGTCGGCGCCGAGACGATCAAGAAGTCCAGCATCATGGGCTTCGGAGCCGCAGGCGACGAGTTCGCGAACAACTACGACCGGATGCGTGAGAAGCTGCTCGAGGAGTCCAAGCGCTTCTTCAAACCCGAGTTCCTCAACCGCCTGGATGACGTCATCGTCTTCCGCTCCCTCACCAAGGAGAACTTGGTCCGCATCCTCGACCTCGAGATCGCCAAGGTCGTGGAACGCGTCCAACGCCGGAACCTCAAGCTGGTTCTCGACGACAAGGCCAAGAACCTGCTGGTGGAGAAGGGTTACGACCCCCAGTACGGCGCACGGCCGATGCGCCGGGCGGTGGAGCGTTTCCTCGAGGATCCGCTCGCCGAGGAAATCCTCAAGGGCACCCTGGTGGACAGCGAGCCTGTCGAGGTGACGGTGGAGGCGGACAAGTTGGTGTTCCGCCAGAAGGCTTCGGCCGCCGCCGGCGCCCTCCCGGCGGAGGCCGGTACGGGCACCGCGGGCGGTACGGTCTGAGTTCCCAAGAGTTCCCCGGGTTGACCCGAACCGTCCTGGAGGGGCCTGCTGGGGCGGGCCCCGTGCAGCCAGCCAGGCGCCATCCGCCGCGGATCACGCCACGGCGGTTCTCAGGCCCCGGACCCGCCAGCGGGTCCGGGGCCTGAGCCCAGAACGACCACTCCTGTCCATCGCCCCGCCGTGACGCTCGGCACCACTGTGTCCTCCTCGCTTTCCACCTTTGCCCGCCGCCTCCGTCCCTTTCTGGAGGGGGCGGGCGGGCCCTTGGATTTCGGCGACTGGGCACTCGAGTTGTTCCGCCTCCAGTTTGAGACCTGCCCCGTGTACCACCGCTGGTGCGCGGACGCCGGCCGCACTCCTGACAACGTCACCACGTGGGAGGAGATCCCCGCCCTCCCGACCGTCGCGTTCCAGGAGTTGGAGGTCACGTCGCTGCCGCCCGCAGCCCGAACCCGCGTCTTCCACTCGAGCGGCACGACGGGGCAGCGGCCGAGCCGCCATTTCCACAGCCCGGAATCGATCGCCCTCTACGAGGCCTCGGCCTTGGCGGGGTTCGGTCGGTCCTTGCTGGGCGAGCCTGCGGTCCCTCCCGCGGTTCCTCCCAACCCAACGTTCCGGTTCGTGTCCCTGACCCCACCCTCGGAGTCCGTTCCGCATTCGTCCCTGGTCCACATGCTCGCC
>JBBQML010000556.1:0-4120 GCA_038328885.1 Verrucomicrobiota bacterium
TGACCAGGTCCAGCAACCCCCGGCGGGACACGAACTCGCGGCCGTTCCAGCGCAGCTTCAATCCGCTGTTCAGGTACGAGTAGTGCCGGAGCCGATGTTCCAGGTGTTCGTCCTGGAACTCGTAGGTCTTGAAGATCTCCCGATCCGGCTTGAACCGCACCAGCGTGCCGTCCGGCTCGGCCGTCTTCCCCTTCGTCTCCCCCACCAACCGCCCCCGCTTGAAGGTCGCCTCCACGAACTGCCCGCCCCGGTGGCTGCGGACGAGGAACGCGTCCGAGAGGGCGTTGACGGCCTTGGTACCCACCCCGTTCAGCCCGACCGAGAACTGGAAGACCTCGTCGTTGTACTTGGCGCCCGTGTTGATCTGGCTGACGCACTCCACAACCTTGCCGAGCGGGATGCCCCGACCGTAATCCCGGATGGTAACCGCCCCCTCCTGGATGGTGATCTCCACCTGGCGACCGTGGCCCATGATGAACTCGTCGATCGCGTTGTCGACGACCTCCTTCAGCAGGATGTAGACGCCGTCGTCGTAGTGCGATCCATCGCCCAACCGGCCGATGTACATGCCGGTCCGCTTGCGGATGTGCTCGATCGACGACAGCGTCTGGATCTTGCTCTCGTCGTAGTTGTGGGACTTCGGCTCGGCCATGTCGTGGGGCGCGGATTGTTGGGAGGTGCGGCCGCGTTGCAACGCCATTCTCCCAAGCCTCCGGATCCCCGTGACCGCCAAGGACGGTTTGGCCAAGGCCGGCGTCCTGTCCAGCGGTCCAGCGGTCCAGCTAACGGACAAGCGCCAACTTGCTCAGTCTCCCCGCCGCATTCCAATCCATCACCAGCAGGTTGCCGTCGGCGTCGTAGCACACGCTGTGCGGCGCGGTGAAGATGGCCTCGTGCCAGTCCTTCGGCGGAACCCCGTAGTTTGCCCACTGCGCCGGCACCGGGTTGTCACCAAGAAACGCCACGGGGAAGTTGTCCTTGTCCAGGATCGTGACCCGCCCGGCCAGTTCAGCCACCGCCACGAAATCGCCCCGGATGGACACCGCGCAGGGCCGTCGCAGGCCGCCCACCGCCACGCGCAGGAAATTCCCCTCGAGATCGTAGTACACCAACCGTCGGTTCTCCCGGTCGGAGACGAGCAGCAGCGGCTTGCCACTCCTCGTGTCGAGGGCAATCCCGTGGCAGGTCTTCAACTCCTTCGGCCCGCCGAAGCTCTTCACATACTCGAGGTCCTTGGTGTAGTGGTGGATGTACGACTTGCCGTACCCGTCGGCCACGTAGAGGTCGCCCTCTGGCCCGACTGCCACTGCGGTGGGGTTGTACTCCTCCCTCTTGGCGTAGAGCCCCGATTTCTCGGGCCAGCCCAGCTTCCAGACGAGTTCGCCGGTGGTCTTGAGCTTCAGGATCTGCTTCCCGCCGAGGTGCGCCGCGTAAAGAAACTCCTGCCCCTCCTCCTCCCGCAGCGTGAGCGCGTGGATCCCGACGTACTCCTCTGCGAAGGCCCGATCGAACGAGCCATCCGGCCGGTGCACCACGATCGAACGCTTGGTGTCGGTGGTGAAATAGACACTGCCGGCGCGGTCGACGACGATCCCGCCGTGGGTCGCCCCAACATGCGCGGAGCCTGGCGTCCGGCACCAACCCGGTACGGACTCGAAGACGTACTGACCGTTGCCGGTGCGAACCCGTTTGACCGCCGTCGGCGCTTCCGCCGGGGCCTCCTGTCCGGGCACGACCTCATGGGCAGGAGCCATGGCTGCCGTCGCGACCAGCAGAGTGACTGAAACAGCAAATGAACGGAAATACATGTCCGCGAATTCATGCGGAACAGTGGCCAACCTCGCCAAGCGAAAAATGCAGCACTTGGTCCCGCCCCGACCAAAGAGGGAGCCCACCTGAGGGAGCGAACGAGGATGGTCAGGATCCACAGGATAAGAGGCGGAGCTACCAGCCCCGCCGTCGCACTCGCCCCGGGCTCCTCCACGCCTCTCTCCCATCCTGTCCATCCTGTCCATCCTCGTTAGATCCCCTCCCTGCTCCCGGTCCCTCCCCTTCCGATCCCAGTTCCCGCTTCGCCCCGTCAGCACGTGCTGGCACGCTCCGGGTGTCGAATCGAATGAAGTCGTTGCAGTTCATGCTCGTAGCGGGAGAGCCAAGCGGCGATCTCCTGGCCGCGGAATTGGTCGAGGCACTCCGCACCGCACTGGCGCGTCGCGAAGCGCCCGCGCCGAGGTTCTTCGGTGCCGGGGGCCCCGTCATGGCCGCTGCCGGGGTCGAACTTGAGCTGGATCTCACCCAGTACGCCCTGATTGGCATCTCGGACGTACTGCCCAACCTCTGGCGGCTGCGGCGCATCCAGCAGCGCCTCCTGGATCTGGCCGTGCGGCAGCGACCCGACGTGGTGGTGTGCATCGACTACGGCGGTTTCAACCGCCGCTTTGCCGCCGCCATCCGCACGCGCCAGGGTGCGGGTTGGCGGCCCCGCGTCATTCAGTACGTCTCCCCCCAGGTCTGGGCCTCGCGTCCGTCGCGGGCGCGCACGATGGCCCGCGATCTCGACCTGCTCATCAGCATCCTGCCCCTCGAGCGCCCCTGGTACGCCCAGCGCTATCCGGAGTTCCGCGTTGAATTCGTGGGCCACCCGATCGTGGACCGGCACCCGACCGCGGGCACCGATGCGTCCCCGACTCCGCAAGGCCCGCCCCGGGTTCTGCTGCTCCCTGGCAGCCGGCGCTCGGAAATCCGATTCCATTGGCCCGTGATGGTGGACGCGGCGCGGGCCATCCAAGCCGAGGTGCCGGCCCGATGGATCGCGGTGTTCACCTCGGAGTCCCTTCGACGCCAAGCCCTGGCCCTCGACGATGGCCGGACCTTCGGTCTCGAAACCCAGATCGGCGGCCTGAGCCCCCAACTGGCTGGCGCCACGCTGGCCCTGGCGTCCACCGGCACGGTGACCCTGGAGTGCGCCCTCTGGCGGGTACCGACCATCGGCATGTACATGGGTACCTGGCTCACCTACCAGATCGCCCGTCGGATCATTCAAGTCAGGCACTTCGCCCTCCCCAACCTGCTCGCCGGCGAAATCGTCATCCCCGAGTTCCTCCAGCAGGGGGCGACCCCCGCCAACATCGCCGGCGAGGCGATCCGGCTCCTCCGCGATCCAAGCGAACGGCAGCGGATCCGGGAGCGGCTTGGGCGGGTCGTCCGTGAACTGGGCCCGCCGGGAGCCGCCGACCGCGCCGCCACCGCCATCCTCGGGCTGCTCCCGGCGGGTCCCCCCGCTTGACTCGCTTTTTCCGGAGCCCCAATTTTCCGCACTCGCGCCCGATCCCGGGCCGCCCGACGCCCCTTTCAACATGAGCAATCCGCACAATCTGTTCGGCACCCTGCAGTCCTTCGATCTCGGCGACGGTACCGCCGGCCGCTTCTACAGTCTTCCCGCCCTCGAACAGGCCGGGATCGGACCCATCTCCCGCCTGCCCATCTCCATCCGGCTCGTCCTCGAGTCCGTCCTCCGGAACTGCGACGGACAAAAGGTGCACGAGGCTGGCATCCGCGAACTGGCCAACTGGGAGCCCGCGGCCGCGCGCACGGCGGAAATCCCCTTCGTCGTGGCCCGCATCGTTCTGCAGGATTTCACCGGCGTGCCCCTGCTGGTGGACCTCGCCGCCATGCGCTCCGCCGTGGCCCGGCTCGGAGGAAATCCCCGGATCATCGAGCCGCTGGTACCCGTCGACCTGGTCGTCGACCATTCCGTGCAGGTGGATTTTGCCGGTTCCGCCGACTCCCTGGCGCGCAACCTCGAGCTGGAGTTCCAGCGCAACCGCGAGCGCTACCAGTTCCTCAAGTGGGGCATGCAGGCGTTCGAGACCTTCAAGGTCGTGCCCCCCGGAATCGGCATCGTCCACCAGGTGAACCTGGAATTCCTCGCCCAGGGCGTGCTCTCCACCCGGGGCGGCAGGGCCGTCCGTGCCGGCACCGACGGCGCGGTCTACTACCCCGACACCCTGGTCGGCACCGACTCCCACACCACGATGATCAACGGCCTGGGCATCGTCGGCTGGGGCGTCGGCGGCATCGAGGCCGAGGCGGGCATGCTCGGCCAACCGGTCTACTTCCT
>JBBQML010000557.1:0-4117 GCA_038328885.1 Verrucomicrobiota bacterium
GGTGCCGCCTACATCGTCGGCTGGTTCGACAGCATCGAGGAGATGGAGAGCATCTATGACCGGTACCGCGACCACAGCGCCCTGGAAGTGACCGCGGACGGCTGGCGACTGGTCCCCTCGACAGCACCCGTCACCGCCCCCGCTCCCCGGATATGAACCCCACGAACACACTCCCCGAACTCACCCGCCGAGGCTTCCTTCGTTCCTCCACCACGGCAATGGCCGCGGCGGCACTTGGTTTCCCCGACATCGTGCCGTCGAGCGTCTTCGGTGCCAACGCGCCCAGCAACCGCATCACCCTGGGGGTCATCGGCTGCGGCAACCAGAGCACGGTGGACATCCCCGAGTGGCTCAGACAGGACGATTGCCAGATCGTCACGGTCTGCGACGTCAACCGCGCCAGCCGCGGCTATCGCCACGAGAGTCAGTTCCTGGGCCGTGAACCCCAGCGCGACTTCGTCAACCGTGCCTATGCGCAGAAGACCGGCCAGGACTCCTTCAAGGGCTGCGACGCCACCGCGGACTTCCGTGAGGTGCTCGCCCGCCAGGATGTCGACGCGGTGGCGATCATCACGCCGGACCACTGGCACGCCATCCAGACCATCCTCGCCGCCAGGGCCGGCAAGGACATCTATTGCCAGAAGCCGCTGGGCCTCACGGTGCGCGACGGTCAGGAAATGATCCGGGCCGTCCGGAAGCACCAGCGCGTCCTCCAGTGCGGCAGCCAGTGGCGCTCCACAACGCACATCCGGGAGGCGTGTGAGTTGGTCCGGAACGGTCGACTCGGCGAACTCCAGCGCGTCGAGAGCTTCGTGGCGGCGAACAACTTCAGCGGCCCCGGGCCCGGTTGGGCGGCGATGCCCGTGCCGGAGGGCTTCGACTACGATACCTGGCTCGGCCCCGCCCCTGAAGCTCCCTACCACCGGGACCGCTGCTTCTACCGGTTCCGGTTTATCCGCGACTACAGCGGCGGGCAGACCACCAATTTCGGTCACCACTCCATCGGCGTGGTGCGTTGGGCGGTGGGCGACGACCTTTTCCCCCAGGAGTTCGAGGACCAGGGCTCCGAGTGGCCGGAGCCGGGAGATCTCTTCACCACCGCGACCAGGGTCTCGTTCAGGGCCCGGTTCCCCGGTGGCCTCGAATTCACCTGCCGGACGGACAAACGCGAGTTCGGCGCCCGGTTCGAAGGCACTGACGGCTGGCTGGAGGTCGGCTCGAACGGATTCGAAACCAGCCCTGCCTCCCTCAAGAGTTCGGTCCTGGGTGAGAGGGACCAACGGTTGCAGGTCAGCCAGAACCACTACCGCAACTTCCTGGACTGCGTGAAATCGCGGAAGGACCCCATCGAACCGGTGGAGACGGGCCATCGCACCTCGATGCTCTGCCACCTTGGCAACATCGCGATGCTCAGGAAGCGTCGGATCGCGTTCGACCCGCTGACGGAACAGATCCCCGGCGACCAGGAGGCGGCCAGGATGCTTGGTCGCCCCCTGCGCGCGCCGTGGAGCTACGACGCGCCGGCCAGGGGGTGACCCTTTGGGGTCAGATCTAAATTGTTGACAATCCGCCACACCTCATCCCCCCTGAGGTACTCCCAGTTGACACCCTGTCGGAGTTCGTCCCCGGAGGCTGGCCAGGATTCCCTGGTGATCCCACGGTCTGTGCTCTGCCCATGAAACGACCCGACCGCACCCGCCTCGCTTTGGTCCTGGCCCTGGCCCTGGCCCATAGCTCCTCCGTCGACGCCGCCGTGGCTTCGGATCGTTCCCCGGTGCTTCGCGCCTCCGACGTCGTCTTCATGTACGAAGGCAGCCGCGAGACCTATGACACCTACGAGGCCACCGTGGTGGCCTGGGGCGGGACCCCATCCCCGGCGTCGCTGGCGAAGGCCCAAGGACTCCGTTTCTTCGGCAGTGTCGGCATGGTCACGGAGTTCGGGGCCTACCACCGCCGAAACCCTGAGCGCTACGCCGAGGGGCTGTGCCGCGATGTCGATGGTCAGCCAGTCCCGGTTCCGTGGCTCGTCGACCACAAGTCCGCGGGCGTGCCGTTCTGGTGGTGCTGCACCCGCCAACCGCTCTTCCGGGAGTTTCTCCGGGAGCGGGTGGTGCAGATCGTGAAGGCCGGTGCGGATGGCCTCCATGTGGACGACCACCTGGGCACCGCCGGCGGCCTTTGGCTGGGTCTTTGCTTCTGCGAACGGTGCGTGACCGACTTCCGCCCCTACCTCGGCGGTCTGCCCGCGACGGAACTGGCCGCCCTGCGTGTGGCCGATCCCGCAACCTTCGACTTCCGCGCTGAGGCCCTCCGCTGGCGCGCGGCCGCAAAGGCGGCGGGGAAGAGTGCCCCCGCGGTGACCGCGCACCCGCTCTGGCCGCACTGGACGATCTACCAGTGCCGCGCCGCGGCGGAGAGCATGCAAGAACTGCGCGACCTCGCGGCGCGCACGGCGGGGCGGCCGGTACCCGTAGGTGCGAACGCGGGCCTGCTCTGGCCGCGTCACCTCAGCGATGTCGGGGCGGTCGACCTCTTCAGCGCCGAGACCGATCACCACGCGCGCGAACGGAAGTGCTCGGACCTGCCGCTACTGGCGTATCGTTTGGCCGAGGCCATGGGCCGCCCCTACGCTGCCACTGCCAGCGGCGGGGACTGGGCGTTCATCAAGGAGCACCAGCTACCCGGGTTGGTCCGCCAGTGGATCGCCCTTTCCTATGCGGCCGGCCAGCGGCTCATGGCCCCGCATCACCAGTGGTGCCATACCGCCGAGAAGGGCACGCATTGGTACGACGGACCGAGTGATCGCTTTGCGCCGCTTTACCGGTTCGTTCGCACGAACGCGGTGTTGTTCGACGACTTCCGGACACACGCGGACCTGACAATCCTGATGCCGCACGGTTCCTTTGCCCGGCAACCCGGGCGGTGGTTTTCCGTCGCGCAGAAGCTCGCCGCCGCCCAGATCCCCTACCGCCTGATTGTTGCCGGGGATGCGATCGTGGACCAACCGCTCAACGCCACTGAGTTGGCTGCCACGGGGCTCCTGCTGACCATGGACACCGCGGACCTCCTCCCTCCGGATCGCCAGCTTCTGGCCGACCACGCCCGCCAACGTCCCCCGCTCGCCAGCCTGGAGGAAGCGCTCACGGCCGTGCAGCCGGCGGTACGCCTGCGCGAACCCGCGCCAGTCCGACTCCTGCCCCGGGTCAAGCCGGGCAGCGCCGTGGTACATGTGCTCAATCTGGACTACCAGGCCGACCGCGACCTCTTCCGGCCGTGCGAACCGGTCCGACTAGCGCTGGACCTCACGGCTTTGGGAGTTCCCGACGCACGCCACGTCAGGGTCGTCCAGCCGGCCGGCGAATCCGTCACGCTGCGGCTCGACGGTGGCCGGGTTGACCTACCCCGCCTGGAGCTGTGGGCCCTCGTGGTGCTCGAGAACGATTCCGCTGGAAAATCGAAAGCGGAGTGATCGGCCCGCATCGGCCCCGTAGACGCGGACATGCGTCCGCGCCATTGTTCCCTCCGCCGCAGATCCGGTCCCACGCCTCCTTCCACCTTCCCCCGGCCCGCGAAGCCGCCTCGGGCGACCACCGCACGCTAACCCACCCGGAGATCAGCGCCGTCGCACGACGGCGGCTACGCACCCCGTAGACGCGGACATGCGTCCGCGCCATTGTTCCCTCCGCCGCAGATCCGGTCCCACGCCTCCGTCCACATCCCCCGGACCGCGAAGCCGCCTCGGGCGACCACCGCACGCTAACCCACCCGGAGATCAGCGCCGTCGCACGACGGCGGCTACGCACACACCGGTCAGATCATGTACTCGGCATCCGGAGGCACGGACTTGGAGGCTTGGAGGGCACGAGTCCGCCGGCACAAGTCCGCGAGAGAAACACCCTCCAACATCGTCGACACCGAATCCCGCACCTCCCGCATCACGCTACGGATTCCGCACCGGCTTTCGTCCGGGCAGGTGCACGGCTCATAAAACCGTTCGCTGACACAACTCACCGGTGCCATCAGGCGGCTGCCGGCGCCCTGGCTGTGCAGCAGCAGCGCAGCGTCCTGGCCACCCGCTTTGGCGTAGGCCACCAGCAGGGTGCGCAGGCGCTTGCCC
>JBBQML010000558.1:0-4115 GCA_038328885.1 Verrucomicrobiota bacterium
GCGGTCATCCGGTTTCTCCTGGAACGTCAGATCCTGAGCATCGACTCCGGCATTTTGGGGTTCGGTCCGGCAGGAGAGAAGCGGTTCGGCCGGCGGCACTTCCTCGAAATCCTCTCGGTGTTCACCTCGCCCTCGATGCTGACGGTGATCAGCGGCAACCGGGAACTCGGCCAGATCGAGGCCGGTTACCTGTTGCGCTCCACCGAGGGGGGGCTGTCGCGAATCGCCCTGGGCGGGCGCTCCTGGCTGGTGAAGGAGGTCGACTGGAAAGGCCGACGGGTCCACGTCGAGCAATGTAGCGAACGCGGGCGGGGAGCTTGGATCGGGAGCGGTCAGGGGTTGAGCCATCATCTCGCGGGCTCGGTGAAGCGGGTCGTCACGTCGACGGCGCGGTCCCAGCTGTGGAGCACCCGGGCCGTGACGGCGCTGGAAGGCCTTCGGGAGTCCTTCGCGGGAGTGAAAGCTGAGGGCCACACGCTGCTCGTCCTGCAGCAGGCGGGGCGTGCCGATTGGTTCAATTTCGCGGGGAGCGTTATCAACGACCTGATCAGCAGCCACCTGGCGCGCACGGCGGGCCTGATGACCGAGGCGGACGGATTGGCCGTCCATCTTTCTGATAGCACGGCTCCCGAGTCTCCCCTCAAACGGCTCCTATCGCTGGCTCCCGCGGAGATCGAGGCCGGGGCCACGTTCGACGAGGAAGCGCTTGAGGCGCTGAAGTTCCATGAGTGCCTGCCAACCGAATTTCAGCAGGTAGTTCTCAGATCGCGACTCGTTCGTCGGGACCTGCTGGAGACGGTCCTGAGGTCTCCGACAACGCTGGTGTTCGATGGCATTCCGTCGCTCCAGGAGCCGCTGCCCAAAGGACAAGGCGGGCCCTCCGGGGCCGACTGCGCATAAGTCCCGTTCGCACCATGAGAATCGCGACCAAGTCCGTTCACAGCCGGATCGATCGTGAGGGCGACGAATTGCGAGTTCTGGCCACTCGGTACCGCGGCCGCGGCCTCCCGAGCAGCCGGTATGATGTCTGGATGGCGAATCTGGGACCGAGCGAACACCTGCTGAAGGCTCGCCAATCGGGGAGAATCACCGCCCGCGAATTCGCGACCCGCTATCGAAGGTAGATCCTCGGCACCGACGAACGCGATGCCCGGAATCCGGTCATCAAGAACCGCGGGCAGAGGTTCACTTTGCGGTTGCTCAACGAGCTTTGCAGGCGAATGCCCATCACGGTGATGTGCCACTGCGGCGAGGACGAACCCGGGTGCCACCGCCACGTCCTTCAGCAACTGATCTCGAAAGCCTGAGGGAGATCCTTGCCGGGGTGGTGGTCTTCCCGATGCAACTGCTCCAGAATCTCGTCCTCGATCTCCTTCTGGCGGGCCTCGGCCTTGGGCACAGGCACGCCAACGACGGAGGGGGCAGCCAGGTGGATCTGGCCCACGACCTTCCGCACTGCGGTCCTGAGCTCCTCTCCCCCTCGCTCCACATCGGCCGCGGGCAGCTTGTCGCGCCGCAGCACGGCGCGTTGAAGTTCGAGTCGCTGATTCTGGAGCAGGAGATTGCGCGCCTTCAGCTCCGTCGTGCTCAGGGAGTCGTCGTCGAGGGAACCGTTCGCCTGGAGGAACGTGCGCCAGGCGGCGATGTCGTACCTGCCGTCGGGTCGCGAAGCCGGCCGGCCGTCGAGCTTCACCGCCCGCTGGATCGTCTTCCGGGAAACGCCGAGCGTGGCGGCGAGGTCGGGCTGGTTCTTCGCGAACGCCTTCGACTCGGGCCGGCCCCCCTACTGGACCGCCTGCAAAAGATTGACCTCGCCCGCCGAGAGCGTCCGCCCGGCGCCGACCTTCTTCACGAGGTTCCGGTAGTTGGCACGCAGGATGATGTCCGCCCGCTCGGGGGACATCGCGTCGGCACGGCTCGGTGCCTCCTCAGTACTCGCTTCCGCGCCCATCCACCAAAGGGGAAGCGTCAACGGAGCGATTGAACCCAGACTGCGGACGCTCCCCGTGGTGGGTGGCAGTGCCTCACCCGAAAAGTCCGGTGAACGCCCCGGCTATGGGCGCCGCAAACGGTAGAAACCCTGCTGGGCCGGAACCTGATTCGTGAGCGAACGCTGACCGGCGTAGCCGCCAACCTCGGGGATGGGTGTCCAGACCGGCGTGGGCGACAGTCCCGCCGTCCATTCAAGGACGAAGCCCGGCGAGGCTTCGGTCCATTCCAGTACGATCCCCGCCTCGGTGGATCGCGCCCGGAGGACCGGCACGGGCAGGCTCAGAAAGCGGATGCCTTCGATCGTCAGCCGGGCGTCCGTCGAAGTTCCACCCGCGAGGCCGAAGAACAACTCCACATCCTGCCCAGCCCAGGCCTCCACGGGCAGCGAGCCACTGCTCATCGGCCGGTCGTTGGCGATGAAGCGGGCGGCCAGACTGAAGACATTGGTGTTGTTGACGCCCGCCACCACGCGGTCCCCCGCCCCCTCGCCGCTCAAGGTGAAGTCGAACGCCACGGCCACCGCATCGGCTGGCACATGGACGGGCAGCCACACGTAGGCCGGTGTGTTGGCGGGCGAGGATCCTGCCTGGAGCGATCGCTGTCCCTGGGGGCCCGGGCCTGAGCCGCCGGGCCTGGTCTGGAGGATAAACTGGAGCGACAACACCGGCACGGGCGTCGAGGCATCGGCGTAGCCGGGGATGTCCAACACCGCGGGTGTCGTCCCGCCGACGCCATACACGGGATCATCGAGCGGGTTCAAGGAGCCTCCGTAGTGGTCCAGCACGGTCTCGACGAAGCCGATACTGACGTGGCCGACCTTCCGCGTGCCGGCCACGGCGGCGGTGCCGACGGCGTCCACGACACACGTGGTGGTCTCCACCCCGAAGCGGGTGGCGTTGAGCGCATAGGTCAACCCCAGCCCGCCGAACGGCAGCCTGGTAACCAGTTCAATCGCCGTGCGCGCCGCCAACCCTTCCGGCACGTCCAGATTCACTAGGTCAAGTGCGCTGGCCGTGGTGGCTTCATCCTGGGCGAACACCGATCCCTCGGGGTAACCTCCGGGTACAGGAAACGTCGCGTTGTCACCCAAGACCTCGAACGATTGCCGAAAGCCAAACTCACTCCCCCGCGGGTTCTCGATGCTCTGCTGATACCACTCATACGGATAACCGTGGAGTCTGGCCAGATTCAGATACCTCGACCGCTGGAGGAACACGTTGACGCCCGTCTCGAGATAGACGCCCACCGTCGTCAGGTAACTGTCCACATACGCCGCCTTCACCGGGATCGGCAAAGCCCAGGGCACCGGGTCGGGGGCATGTCGAAAATCCGGAGCCAGGCCCGCGTGGTCGAACAACGTCATGTGCGTGCGTCGCGGCTCCCATTTCTGCGGCACTCGGTTTGTGGAATCATCGCCGTGGAGATAATTCGCGGTCGCGCAATTCACCAGCGTGCCGAGGCTGTGGCCGAGGAAATGCACGGGCCGCGAATAATCTCCGCCGAGCGCATTCCAGAGCGTCTGCCCTAGGGCCAAGCCCTGTTCGGGAGTGAACTGGCGGGGATAAACGCAGATCGCTCCGAGGGTCACGACAATACCCGGTGTCCCTACGGCTGCCGTCTCCTGCCAATCCCACGCCACGATGTTCGCCTTCGCGGTCAATCCGGGCACGGCAGCCAACCGTCGCGCCATGTCCCGGGGCCAAGCTCCGGCGCTACTGTCGCAGCCGTGCGTCAGAACGATCGTCATCCGGCTGGAATCCAAAGCTACGGTCGGTGGCGAGTAGTTGACGAAGTCGCCGCCGGGTCCGCCCCGGAACACCTTCAGCCTGCCGATCGGTGCGGGCACGGGCTTGTCGAGCAGCGACGCCAGCGGCAAGTCGTCGCTCGCCTTGAGCAGCGGCACGCCGGCCGGTGCAGGCATCCGGAAGGCCAGCACGTCCGGCAAGTCCTCCGGCACCCGCAGGTGCTGGC
Source organism: Verrucomicrobiota bacterium (assembly GCA_038328885.1). Classification (GTDB taxonomy): domain Bacteria; phylum Verrucomicrobiota; class Verrucomicrobiia; order Limisphaerales; family CAIMTB01; genus CAIMTB01. Next base: position 3,964 of record JBBQML010000558.1, read on the forward strand.
GTAGCTGGGTGAGAGAAGGCAATGGGGTCAAACACTGACATTTGACAATCTGAGCGGACATTCACGGAGGTGGTTGACCTGGAGGAAGGTCGTCCGCCACAACCCCGCCAGCGAGCTCGAACTTCCACGGCCCGAGAAGCGCTTGCCCAGCG
>JBBQML010000559.1:0-4100 GCA_038328885.1 Verrucomicrobiota bacterium
AACGGCTTGGTGGAAATGAAAAGGGCGGCGATCGTCGATCGCCGCCCTCGCAGGTTCCAGCGGAGCAATTACTGCGCCTTTTCCCTCACCTGGAAGAACGTCGCGGTGCCCGAGGGCGTCACCGGCCAACTGGCCGTGGCGGCCGTGGCGTTGATGACCGTGGCCACGGTCCATTGCTTCAGGTCGCCGGAGGCGCGCACCTCATACGCCTTGCCCGGGGTGAGGCCAGTGAGTCCGAGCGCGAGCGCGCTGCCGTCCCGGGTCAGGGCCAGCACGGGAGGCGTCGAACTGGTGAGAGTCACGTGGATGTCGTCCACCAGAAAGGTCCCGGTGAGGGCCTCCCGGTCGGCGGTGCCTTCCCAGGCCTGCACGAGGATGCGCCACTGGACCAGGTTGCCGGTGTCGACCGTGGCGGAGTTCCCGAAGTCCTGGAAGCGGGCCTCCAGGGTGGTCCAGTCCGCCGAGGTGACCGTCGCCGGCTCGGAGATGTAGCTGATCGGGCGGCCGGCCTGGTCGTAGAACGTCAGCCAGAAAGAGGTGCCACCGTCCGCGACCGACGTCAGGCCCGGGTCGCCCTTGACGCGGAGATGGACGACGGCGTTGGTCGGCAGAGAGAAGGGCGCGACCGCGGCCGACCTCACGCTACCCCAGGGGTATTGTCCGGCGGAGAAGTCGATGGCGAGTTGAAGGGCCTTGGTGCCCTGGGGCGCTGGGCTGACCAGCGAAGGGGTGGTGACGGTGGTCGCCGGGCTGACCATCGTGCCGTAGAAGCCCGTCAACGCGGCGTCGTCTGCGTAACCCTCGAAGTCGTCGATGACGCTGCGTGGATTGGAAGGAAGGGGAAACTCGGTCAGCGGCGTGCCGCGGACGGTGAGGTCATCGATGGAGATGGTGGCCGAGTAGGGTTCGATGGCGGCCTGGCTGCCGTATTGGAAGAACGAGAACCGCACGATGCGCTCGAAGTTCGGCAGGGCGGGGGAGTCCCACGGCTTCTGGATCGCCGCAACGCTGTAGTTGACGATCTTCCAATCAGCGGTGTCCGGAACAGGTCCGCCCCAGCGGCCGAAGTTGCCGTCCGCGTCGTAGGCGTACAGGTAGAGATCCCGGAAGTCCGCGGCGGCGAACGCCGGGTCACCCTTAAGGCGGAAGGTGAGGAACTGGGAGCCGCCGATGGACAGCGGCGCGGTGAGTTCGGGGCCGCGGATGGATTCCGTCGCCCACTCGGCGGACGGGAAATTGAACTGCACGCTCATCGAGAGCTTGCCGGGTGAGCGGTCGGCGACCGAGTCCGAGTTGGCAACGACCGCGTTGGGGCTGCCGGTCCACGCGGCGGCCAGATCCTCCGTGGTGGCGTACTCGAACGCCTCGACGACGGAATCCGGCAGGGCGGGTTCCTCGGCCAGTGGGGCGTTGCGGATCATCAGGTCATCGATTTGCACGCTGGCGGCGTAAGCCGGGATCGCGGTTTGGCTGCCATACTGGAAGAAAGCGAAGCGCACCAGGCGTCCCAGGTCGGGCAGCGCCGGCGAGTCCCAGGGTTTCTCGATGCTGGCCGCATCATGGTTGCGGATCTGCCAGACTGGGGTTTCGGGAACCGGGGCACCCCAGCGGCCGAAGTTCCCCGACTCGTCGTAGGCGTAGACGTACAGGTTCTTGAAGTCGGCCGCGGTGAACGCCGGGTCGCCTTTGACGCGAAACACGAGGTACTCGGTCGGCCCCATCGACACCGGGGTGGCCAACTGGGGCCCGCTGACACTCTCCGTGGCCCATTCGATCGAGGGGAAGTTGAATTGGAGACTCATCGACTTCGTTCCGCTCACCCCTGTGGCGACCGAGTCGGAGAGGGTGACGACCGTGTTGGGCGAGCCTTGCCAGGCGGCCACCAGTTCATCGTCCGAGGCGTATTCGAAGGTCTCGACCATCGTCTGAGCGCCGGCGGACGCAGCAATCATGCTAATGCATGCGAGGGCAATCCACCGCCGGGCACAACCTGGACGATATCGAGGAACGGCTTTCATTTCCATGGGTCGAAGGCTAGGCCCGGGCAATGGAAGGTCAAGTGATGGTACGCTGGATCGCAAGCAGCATGTTGCTCGTTTCCATAAGAAATTGAGATGGGTGAAGTTGGCCAGGACCGAGTCTTGAAACGGGGCAGGGATCGGCTTCTCATGGGCGCCATACCCCATGAAGCGCCGAGAATTCTTACGCGTGGCTGGATTGGCTCCCCTCGTCACCCTGGCCGCCCCCATCCCGGCTGAACGCGCGCCCGCGGCGGCGGGCAACGTCGACGTGCGCAGCCGCCTGGTGACCGGCGGGAGCATCCGGGACTACCTCGCGCGTGAGGCGCGGCGGATCACCGATGCTGCGTTGGGCGATTCCCGCAACGCCGCCGGATGGCGACGGGGGCTCGAGGAACGGCAGCGGCGGTACCTGGACATGATGGGGCTCCTGGATCTCCCGGAGCTCCGCGACCGGCCGCCGCTGAACCCGACCGTCACCGGGATCCTGGACCGCCCGACGTACCGGGTGGAGAAGCTTCATTTCGAGCCGGTGCCGCGTCTCTTCATGCCGGCGAATCTCTACGTGCCCAAGGGGCTGGAGGGTCGCGCCCCGGGGGTCCTCTACGTCTGCGGCCATGCGCGGAACCAGAAGGTTCATTACCAGGCCCACGCGCGCCGGTTCGCCGAACTGGGCTTCGTTTGTCTGCTCGTGGAGACGATCGAGACCGTGGAACTCGGGGAGGCCGTCGGCACGCATCACGGTCCGTATCGTGAGGGTTGGTTCCATTGGTACAGTCGCGGGTACACGTCCGCGGGCGTCGAGTTGCTAAGCGGAATCCGGGCGTTGGACTTGCTGGCCTCACGGCCCGAGGTCGACGCCGCCCGGTTGGGGGTCACCGGCATCTCCGGCGGCGGGGCCGCCTCGTGGTGGATCGCCGCGGCCGACGAACGCGTCCGCGTCGCCGCCCCAGTCTGCGGCACCGCGACGCTTTACTCCCACATCCACGACCGGACGATTGATGGTCATTGCGACTGCATGTGGTGGAACAACACGTACCGCTGGGACTTGGCGGATGTCGGGGCGCTCATCGCTCCCCGGCCGCTGCTGATCGCGTCGGCGGACCGCGATGGCATCTTCACCGTCGAATCGATTCGGGAGGTGCATGCCCAGTTGGCGCGGTTGTACCGGCGGTTGGGGGCCGCGTCGGAACTGCGTCTCGTGGAGACGCCCGGGGGGCATTCGTATCACGCGCGTTCGCGAACCGAGATTTTCGCCTGGTTCGCCCGGCACCTTCAGGGGCGGGACGTGGCGCCGGACCGGATCGGCGACATCGATGACTCGGCGGAGCGCCAGGAATCGGCGGAGACCCTGAAGGTGTTCGTGGACGGGGTGCCGGCGGGGAACCGCACGCGGACCATCCAGGACGATCTGCGGCCGCTGCCGCCGCCGCCGGTGCTGACGACGGGGGAGGAGAGGGGGCAGGAACGTGAGCGGGTGATCGCGCGGCTGAAGGAGTTGACCTTTGGGGCGTTCCCGGCGAACCCCCCGTCCCCGGACGCGCAGGTGGAGTTCGAGTTCGACGAGGACAACCATCTCAGCCAGCGGATCGCCTTCACCTCGGAGGAAGGCTGGCGGTTGCGATTGACGGCGTCGCGGAAGCATGGGGTTGTGGCGCCGGCGCCGGCGGTGATCGCGCTGCGCCTGCCGGGGGAGGGGCGTTGGGATACCCGGGGGTTCGTTCTCCGGCTGAATGCGCCGTGGATCAAAGTGGAGTTCGAGCCTCGGGGGACGGGCAACACCTCGTGGGGCGAGGACCTCGACTGGCACGTGCGCCGGGCGGCGGCCTGGACGGGGCGAACGGTCGCCTCGATGCGCGTGTGGGACACCTTGCGGGCCCTGGCGGTCGTGCGGTCGCTCCCGGAGGTTGATCCGGCGCAGGTCTCGCTGGCCGCGCGCGGCGAGATGGCGGCGGTGGTGCTTTATGCGGCCTTGCTGGACGGACGGGTGCGGACGGTGCTGCTCGAGTCGCCGCCGGCCACGCAGGACCAATCCGGCGCAAAGGACGGTCGCGGTCCGGCGTTGGAGATGCTGAATTGCCT
>JBBQML010000560.1:0-4088 GCA_038328885.1 Verrucomicrobiota bacterium
TCGCCCGGTGGCTGATGCGGTTTTTCACGGATTCCCCGAGTTCGGCGAAGGTTTGGTCGAAGCCGGCCGGGGTGAACAGGGGGTCGTAGCCGAAGCCTTGGGCGCCTCGCGGCGCCCGGCCCAACCGGCCCTCGCAGGCTCCGTCGAAGTCGGTGGTCGGCAGGCCTTCGCACACCTCCACGAGTGCGAGGGCACAGCGGAAACGTCCGGTGCGTTGGGCGGCCGGCACGTCGGCGAGCAGGCGCAGGAGCTTGGCGTTGTTCGCCGCATCGGGGGCATTACCGGTGAGACCGAATTCCTCGGCGGCGAATCGCGCCGATTGCACCCCGGGGGCGCCTGCCAGGGCATCGACCTCCAACCCGGAATCGTCGGCCAGCACCCACCAACGGTCCTCGGGCGGTTGGCTCGGTTCCGGGGGCGAAAACCCCGCGGGCGGAGTGGTGAACAGCCATAAGGCGATCGATCGCGCCTTCAGCCGGGCGTTGTCGGCGAAGGTCGCCCCCGTCTCCTCAGGGTTGGGTGCACCCGGGAGGTCGCGAAGGGTGAGATAGGTTGTGAACCGGCCTCCGAGCATCGTCTGGATCTCCTCGACCTTGTGCGCGTTGCGCGTGGCGATGACGAGCGTGGGCATGATCACTTCCATGGTATCCGGAGGCTGGCGAAGATCGCGTGGGCGGTGTAGTCGCCCGCGCCGCCCAGGGTGGGCTCGTCGTAGTCGAAGAACCCGTATTCGATGCGGACGGTGCGGTCGTGCTTCAGTCGGCGGGAAAGACCGAGGGTGGCGGCGTGGCGGGTGTAGGTGATGCCCAGGGGGAGGCCGGCCGCGGCGTTGTTCTGGGCATAGTCCGCGTTCGAGAAGAGGTGCGTGGCGAGCAGGTCGGTCCGCTCATCGAACACAAACGTTGCGGAACTGAGCACATTCCAGGTGTCGCCTTCGTACGGCACCACCTCCTGGCCGTTGTTGACCCCGGACCGGCTCCGGCTGGTGGTCCAGCCCACGGTGCTGGAGAGGTAAAACCTCCGCCAGGGCGTGAGGACGAATCCGGCGCTGAACGCATGGGCGTCGTACAGGCCCGCGGTGGTGCGTCCGCCCGCGTGGGTCACCGGTGGGGCCTGGTTGACGTCATCCCACGAATCGACGGTCGTCTCGAACTCGGTGGTCGAGTAGGCGTATTTGAGCGTCGTCTTGAGCCAGCGGAGGGGCTGCAGCACCAACCGGGTATCCACCTCGTCCGTGGCGGTGTCGCGGGCCCGGATGAACGCCGGGTAGCCGTTGCCGCTGGAGAAGATGTCCACGTCCCGCGGACTGTCGTAGTCGTTCGCCCGGTCGCGGTGGCGGATCTTGGAGGTAAGACTGGCGACCCGCCAGGGGGCGATGGTCAAGCCGGCCTCGTAACTCTTCACGTCGCCGGTCGCATCGGTGTCGCGCAGGAACGACTGCGAGCCGTCGGCGAGGCCTTCCTCGAAGTGGGTGTAGGAGTCCTGCTGGAACCGCGTCTCGGCGAAGAGAACCGTGTGGGGCAGTCCGGAGTAACGGAGCCCGAAGTTCTCGTCGGTGGCGGCCCGGTCGATGTTCGCGTCGTACTGGGTCGGCTGGCCGTAGGTGCGTCCGGTGGCGAAGCCCTCCTGGCGGGTCCATTCCGCCTGGAGCCCGGCGTAGAAGTGCAGTTGCTCCCACGGCCCCAGCATGGCGTTGCCGTTGATGACGTGCGAACGCCTTCGCAGCACGAGGTCGTCCGTCCCCTGGTCGAGGGAAGGGGGCGTGGTCGGGTCGTTGGGGGCGAAGCTCTCCACGCTGAATCCGCCGAGGTCCTTGAGCTGGGAGTAGAGGTAGCCGCCCGAGACATACAGCCAGTCGCGCAGGTTGCGCTCGAGCCGGAGGACATTCGCCCCGCGCCAGTAGTCCTGCTGGTCGGTGACGGTGGTGGCGTACTGGAACGGTCCGTTGGCGAGTTCGTAGTTCGTCCGGCGGTTGTCCTGCTCGTGCCATTCGAATTGCGCCTGGTCCGAAATCCTCAGGCCATTCCAGTCGTAGCTGAGGTCGAGCGTGACCAGGTGGGTGGTTTCGTCGACGCGCTTGCGGCCGGGGAAGATGTTGCGGGTGGTGGTGCCCTCGGTGATGCCGCCCCAGTTGAGCGTGCTCTCGGTGCCGTCGCGCAGGTGGAGATCGTAGGCGAGCCGCAGCTTGGGCCAGTCCGTGATCTCCAGTCCGAATTCGGCGGTTGCGTGCCGGTGGCGCAGGACCAGGTCCTCGCCCAACCGCGGCGCCGGCGTACCGAACGGCGCGTAGTAGAGGCCGGTGTCGTCCTGGAACCTGCTGAATTCACGGTACTCCAATCGGACCCAGCCGAGGTCGTCGCGGGTGACCTTCCCACGGAAGCGGTAGTCGTCGGGGCCGTAGAGCGCGCGTCCGCCGATCTCCACATGCGTGCGCGGATCGGTGTCGTAGCGCAGGTCGAAGTCGCTGAGGCCGCCGCCCCAGCCTTCGCGCATGCCAGTGTGCTCCCGGAAGCGGGCCACGTTGCCATCGACCGCAATGAACTGGAGGGCGGGCGTCGTGCTGAAGGAGAACCGGGGGGGCTCCGGGGTCTCGGACCAAGAGGCGCCCTGATCGATCCAGGCGCGCAGCAAGCCCACTTCCTCCGCGGTCAGGGGGTTGCCTTTGCCCTCGGGCGGCATCTCGCTCTCGGGGACGAGCCGGGCCACGAAATGGATCAACGGGCTGAGGGCACTGTCGCCGGGCACAATCGCCGGTCCCTCGTTCCCGCCCTCGAGTGCGGAGGCCGCGTTGTCGAGGCGCAGTCCACCCTTGGGGCGTTGCGGTCCGTGGCAGTTCAGGCAGGAGCGTTCGAGGAGGGGCTGGATGTCGGCCGCAAACGAGACGGGGCGGGTCGCGGCGGGAGGCAGTTTCGAGGGATCGAACGCGGGGCCGGTGGCGTCGGCCGCGGCGGTCGTGGTGGCGGCGAAGGCTGCCGTGAGAAGCGAGCCGCCGAGCGACCGTCTGGCGGCGGACGACCGTCGCCAGGGCCTGGGGTGGCCAGCGGTTGGGGCGGGCTGGGGCTGGGGCTTGGGCTTCACGGCGTGGGGGCCTAGTAGAGGAGCTTGCGCTGGAAGTTCGAGCCATGCACCGCGGTATGGCAGCCCGACGACCAACAGGTGCCGAGGGCGAGGAGCGACTTGTGGTTCGTCTGGCCGATCCAGACTTCTCCGGGGGAGGGTTGGACCTGTGCGTGGCACTTCAGGCACAGGTTGGCGTCCCGCTCATGGAGAAGGCGGGCGTGGATTGAGCCGTGGGGATGGTGGCAGCTCACGCAGCCTTCGCGCTGGGCCTCGTGTTCGAAGACGAACGTCCGCGCCTGTTCGCGGTGGCAGCCGCTGCATTGTTCGTTGAGTTGGGCCATGCCGAGGCCACCCGCCGGCTTGAAGATCTCGCGGCCGTGCGGGTCATGGCACTGCACGCAGTTCATGAACCCCTCCATGACCTGGTGATGGGAGGGCAGCCGGAATTGAACCTGGACGTCGAGGTGACAGGTGAGGCACGCCTGCGGGTCCTTGCGCGGGTTGAGGATGAATTGGGCGCGGTCGCGCGGCGTCTCGGCGTGGCGACTCCCCGGGCCGTGGCAACTCTCGCAGCTCGTGCCGCCCGGCTTCTCCTCCACGTCGACGTGCAGCCGGTAGTGGACGTTGCCCTGGAACGAGTGCGCGTAGTTGGTGTGGCAGTACACGCACTGGTTGTTCCCCACGAAGCTCGCGCCTGGGATATGGGGGGGGACGACCACGGTCCGCTGTACCGAGCTGCAGGAACTGGTGCCTAGCAGCGCGGAGAGGAGGGCGACGGCCGCCGCGAAGGCGACCAGGGCGCGTGGCCAGGCGGGAGGAATCACGATGGTTCAGGGACTGGAATCGGAGAGGCGGACGGCCGATCCATCGGACGGACGCCTCCCAAGCATCACGCCACCTTGTAACGGGGCCGTTGTCCCTCGGGCAATCGCTTTTTCCCCGGGTTCGCCGCGGTTCCTCCTGCGCCCCACCCGCGTTCTGTCCGCTGCGCTTCGGGAGAAGCGCGGTCCGGCTGCTGCGCTTCGGGC
>JBBQML010000561.1:0-4079 GCA_038328885.1 Verrucomicrobiota bacterium
CCGAGGGCGAGGCCGCCCAGCGACATGATGTTCAAACTCACGCCCAGCAGGTGCAGCGGCGCGAAGGTGATCACCAGGGACATCGGAATGCTCACGCCGATGATCGCCGTCGTCTTGAAGTCGCCCAGGAAGAGGTACAACACCACCACCGCGAGGATGCCACCGTACAGGGCCGCGTCCCTCACCTCGCGGATCGCGCTCTCGATGAATTGGGAGCGGTCCGCGACCACCCGCAGACGCGCCCCGTCCTTCTCCGCAAGGCGCTGGGCCAGGCTGTCATTCCGGCTCGCCGACGCCAGTCCGCGCCTGAACCAGGACCACGCCGGGGGCGGGTTGGTGGCCGCCGGCGTCACGGCACCCACCGCCCGGGTCACCGCCTTGGCCACCGCCACCATGTTCGCGTCCGCCTCCTTGTAGATGTCGATCTGCACGCTCTCCGCCCCCTGCGTGCGGGTGAGGATTTCCCGTTCCTTGTGCGCCCGCCGGACCTCGCCCAGATCCTTGAGTCGGATCTCCCGTCCGTCGAATCGCGCGATCACCGTCTCGCCGATCTCCGCCAGGCTGACGTATTCGTTCAGCGCCCGTACCATGTACTCGGTGCGCCCCTCCTTAAGGGTGCCGCCCGCGACGTTGATGTTCTCCTGCCGGATCCGATCGATCACGGTCTGCACGCTGATGCCGGTGCGAGCCAGGGCATCCTCCTCCAGGAGGACGTGGTATTCCTCTTCCAGACCTCCGCGGACGCGCACGGCGGCGACGCCCTTGATCGGCTCGAGGGCCCGCTTGATCTGCAGATCCGCGAGCCGCCGCAACCGGCGGAGCCCCGATTCACCGGCGAATCGGTCGCCCTCGCCCGAAAGACTGAGCTCCATGATCGGATCGAGGGCGGGATCGAAGCGCAGGATCAGGGGCTTCTCCGCCTCGCGCGGGAGGAACACCAGGTCGAGTTTCTCCAGCGCCTCCTGGGCCGCCTTCGACATGTCGGTGCCCCAGAGGAACTCCAGCGTGACGTCGCTCAGCCCGGCACGACTGACGCTCCCCAACCGGTTCAGCCCACCCAGCACACCCAGCGCCTCCTCCAGCGGCCGACTGATCTCGTTCTCCACCTCCTCGGGCGCCGCCCCCGCGTACGCCGTCCGCACCGTCAAGGTCGGGTAGGTCAGCTCCGGCATCAGCGTCACCGCCAGCCGCTTGAAGGAGAAGAAACCGAAGACCACCGAGGCCGCAAAAACCATCAGCACGGCCACCGGCCTGCTGGTCGTGAAATCCGACCGCCTGGGGCCGGACGGCTTCATGAGCGCGCAGGGGCCGCGGAGGTCCCGGCCTTCACACCAGCCTCGGCCTTCCCCAACTGCGGATCCGGATCCCCTGGCAAACGCACCTTGGAGCCGTCTTTCAGACCGGTCTGGCCCGCCACCACCACCTGATCCCCGGCCTCGAACCCCCGCGCGGGCTCGACGTTCGTCCGGTCGGCGACCCGCGGCTCGACCAGCACCCGCAGGACGGTCCGGTCCTCCCGGAGCTTGAACGCGTAGGTCTGGTCGCCATCCAACGTCAGCGCGCGCTTCGACAGCAACAGCGCATCGGTCCTGCGGTCGAGAATCAGTTCCACGTCCACGTACATCCCGGGCCGCAGGGGTCCGACCTCATCGAAGCCCAACGTCAACTTCACGGTGCCGGACCTCGCGTCCACCACCGGAGCGATGCGCCGGACCCTGCCCACGAATTCGCGATCGGCGAGGGCGGTGGCCGTCACGCGCGCCACCTGGCCGACCCCCAGCGTGGCCAGGCTCTTCTCCGGCACATACACCCGCGCCACCACCGAATCGAAGTCCACGAGGTCGAAGAGGTGCTGGTTGGGGGTCACCAAGTCACCCAGGTTGACCTGACGCCTCGTGATGGTGCCCGCCAGGGGTGCCCGGATCAGGGTGTAGTCCAACTCGCGACGGGCCTCCTCCAGGGCAAGCTCCAACTGGCGCAATTCGAACTTCGCATCCGAAAACACCTGGTCGCTGATCAGCTTCTGGACGTGCAACGCCTCCAACCGCTCGAACTCCCGACGCGACTTCGCCAGGGAATTCTCCGCCTTCGCCACCAGGGTCTGTTGGTTCGAGTCATCCAGTCGCAACAGCAGTTGCTCCCGCTCCACCGTGTCCCCTTCCTCCACCCGCAGTTCCAGCACCCGGTTGGCGGTCCGGGAGAACACTTTCACCTCTTGTTCCGCCTCGAGCGTCGCAAACGTCCGCCACGTGGCCTCGATCGGACCCCGCACGAGGGTTTCCACTTCCACCGGAATCGCCGCAACCACCCCCTTGGCATCGCCCGGTTCCGCCGGCTGGCGAGGCCCGCAGCCCACCAACACCAACCCCAGCAAAACCGTGAGCCACTGAGAGACCATCGACACCGGCAAGTCGCTGGGGACTTCCCGGAACCGGCGGTCGAAAGGTCGTGGTCGAGCGGTCAAGGTCATGGAGCAGCTCCCTGCGGCGCCGGAGCATGGAGTAAGCCCCGCCTGCGGTCCATCCCCGGCAGACAACGACGGGGCAGGTAATGAGCGCGACGGCTTTCCAGGCCGGCGAGCTTCGATGGAACGTACCGCCGGACCGCGGGTTGACGGCGTCACGCGCCCAGGTTCGCTACCGTCGGCCGGGCCGGCAGCCAGGCGCAAAAGCAAAGATCCGGGCACTTCCACTTGATTCTTGCTCATTGGCTATCCTAGCTTCCCGCCACGCCTCCCCCTGTCTGGACATGGTACTACCTGCGACGATCGTGAAGTTCTTGCTGCCTGGGGCTCCTCGGCTGGCACCCACTTCCAGAGCGCGCCGGCCGACCGAGTCGGGACGGAGTTGGAGGAAAATCTGACAACACCTACGCGAATGATTCCAAGCTTCAAACCAACCATGGGAATGGCGTGCGGCCTGGCGCTGGCGATTTTGGCCAGCCCCAGCCTCCACGCCGCGGCGCCCGCCAGCCCGCAAGGTCTGATCCGGGCCAAGGCGTTCCTCGGCATCGGCGGAACGGCGGTAACCGACCTCACCGGGAACGTGAAGTTCCCAGCCAGCCCCGATGCCGTCTATTATTACCCCTACTTCGAATGGAACGCCGCGTCGGACGGCGCCGGGGGATACGACATCAGCACGCCGGCCAACAATGCCTTCGGCGCGAATTACGGCGTCCAGATGCAGGGGTACTTCCACCCCTCGTCCACCGGCGACTACGTCTTCTTTCTCGCGGCGGATGACGGAGCCAACCTCTACCTTTCCACCGACGAGAACCCGGCGAACAAGAAGCTGATCGCGCAGGAAGCCGCCTGGAGCAATGCGCGGAGCTGGGACGTGATCGGGGGCGCCAGTACCGTGGAAGCAAAGAATTCCTCCTTGTTCGCCGCCACCGAGTGGGCCACGAAGGGCCCCGAAGGCGGAGCCAGGATCACCCTCACCCAGGGCAGGGCCTACTACATCGAAGCCCTCATGAAGGAGGGCGGCGGGGGCGATAACCTCGCCGTCGCCGTCGCCGATCCCCTCGGAGCGATCGACCCGGCGTTGCCCATCCCAGGGGCCCGTCTCTCGACCTTCGGTTCCCCCACGACCTCGGCCATCCTCGCCCAACCCCAGGACCAGGCCCGCATGGCAGGAACGAGCGCCAGCTTCACTGTCGGCCTCGAAATCCCACCGGGAGTGACCTTGTCCGGCATCCAGTGGACGAAAAACGGCGCCAACATCCCCGGCGGCACGGGCAGCATGGTGACCTTCGTGGTCGCTTCCGTCGATGACGGCGCCAAGATCAAGGCCAACATCGCCACCTCCGCCGGCGCTCTCAGCAGCGCTGAGGCCACGTTGAGCGTCGCCACCCTCACCAGCGAGTTCGTCGCCGGCATCGTCAAGTTCGAGGCCTATACCGGGATCGGCGGCACGACCGTCGACCTGCTGCTCGCGGAGGCAAAGTACCCGGGTTCGCCGGACGACGTGCGGGTGTTGACCGGGATTGATACCCCGAACGGCTACGGGGACAATTACGGGGCCCGCGTCAGCGGCTTCATCATCCCGCCCGCCTCGGGCGATTATCACTTCTTCCTCCGG
>JBBQML010000562.1:0-4076 GCA_038328885.1 Verrucomicrobiota bacterium
GGCGGAGGGTGCGGGGAGCGGGATTTCGACCATCCCACAGATCGCGCCCGCAGCCCGGGCGAGCAACGGGCGGGAGAGCCGGTTGAGGCCGGCGACGTCGACCACGCTGGGAAACAGGACGACGTCCTTCACGCCGACGTAAGGGGCGACATTGCCACTGGCGAGGGTGGACACCATCAGCTTGGGAAAGCCCACCGGCAGCGCGCGCATGGCCGCGGTTCCGATCGCGGTCCCGCCGCCGCCGCCCAGCGAGATCACACCCTGGATGCGGCCTTCCGCAACCAGTCGGGCCAGGACAATCGGTGCGCCGCGGGACATCACCGCCACGGCCTCGCCGCGGTCCCGCCTCGCGGCGAGCGCGGCCGGGTCGGCGCCCGCCGCCGCGACCACGGTGGCGCGGTCGATGTCGGGCGTCACCGTGGCGGCACCAAGGGATCCGACGTCGATCAGGAGAACCTGGTGGCCGCGTTGGCGGATCAGGTCCGCGACGAACGCGTGTTCGACGCCTTTGGTGTCGAGGGTGCCGAGAACGGCGATCGTGGCCATGAAGGAATCAGGGTGTGTCGTCCTGGCGGGCCGCCCAGAACACCGCGTTCTTGAGGAGTTGCTGGTAGGCCTCGTGGCTGTGGGCCTGGCCGTCGTGTCCCAGGGTGATGCCGACGACGCGGGCCTTTGGGTGGCTGATGACGAACACCTGCGGGAAGGCCCTGCCGTGCCTCGGCGAGTGCGCGGTCGCGAACACCTGGATGGGCGTTCCCTTTGGGTCGGCCTCGAACCAGTACAACTCGTCCGTGATGGTGAACGTGCGCGGGACGCCGCGGACCAGCGGGTGGTCGCCCTGGAGGACCACCTCGAAGGGGCCGAGGGCGTCGTGGCCGCGGGAACCGCCACCGGCGAGCACCCGGTTGAACTCCGGCCAATCGGGCCAGTTGTACCAGAGACCCGGATGGAGCAGGACGAGGCCTTTGCCGGCGTCCGCGTGGGCTTGGATCGCCGCCCGGACGGCGGGATCGGGGAAGGCCTTGTTGGCGCTGATCACCAGCAGATCGGCGCTGCGAATCGCCTCGACGCTGGTGTCCTGGGGTTCCAGGTAGCCGGTGGTGATCTTCCCGGTGCCGTTGAGCAGCGCGATGTCGGTGAGATTGAACCAGCGCTGATAGTCGTGGCTGGCACCGCCGCCGATCAACAGCGTCTTGAGCCCGCTGCGCCAGCGTACCGTGGGCTTGGGGGGTGCGGGCGTGGCGGCGGGCGCGGCCGTGGGCGTGGGTGCCGCAGCGGTCGAGGCCGCCGCAGCGCGGGCCTCGGGCGGGAGTTCGCCGAGTTCGGCGGTCACGGAGACGAACGTGGGGGCGACCTCGTTGGCGTAGCTGGCGAGGGTGACCTTCTCGACGACGCCCTGGCGGGACAGTGTGCGGTTGAAGTAGCGCAGCTGCCGGCCTTGCAGGAGGAGTTGGTCGAGGTTCTCGAGTGCCTCCGAACCCGGGACATCGATCTTGGCGACGTAATCAGCGAACTCGATGCCGTTGCGGAGGACGAACTCCTCGGTGGCGCCGCCGGCGAAATGGACGGTGACTTTGGCGACGGGTTCCTCTTTTCGTCCGAGCGGGTGACCCCAGCCGGCGACGCCGCCTAGGAAGTGCAACCGGGAAACCGCCAGGCCGGCCTTGAAGGAGACCTCCCTCGGGTAACTGCGGGACATGCCGTCGCCGCCCTGCAGGACCACCAGGTTGTTGCCGGTGGGGGTGCGGGCGGGGTTGACGATGTCGAATGGCACGTCCTTGTGCTTCAGGGTTCCCCATTTCCGGAAGCGCAGGGATTCGTCCCGGGACTCGGCGGTCATGTAGATGCCGCGGGTGCTGTTGGCGGTGAAGGCGCTGGCAAGGTCGAGGATGCGGTAGCGCTGCTCGTCGGCGCAGAGGAACGTGAGCAGGTCCCGCAGGCCCTGGGCCCCCAATTGTTCGAAGCCGTCGGGCATGAGTGAACGGCCGGTGGACCGTCGGCTGGCGATGTTGTCCTTCCGGACCTCGGTTTCGGCAGTCTGATTGCGGACCACGACAACCGCGTTGTTCTCGCGCAGCACGATGCCGTCGTAGGAAAGGTCGTCCTTGGTCTCGATGCTGACGGCGATGAAGTTGGGTTCGACGATGCGGTTCGGGTCGACGATGTGCACCAGGAGTTCCTCGGCTCCGTGGGCTCCCATGCCGGTGAGGTTGGGGGCGAACTCGGCGCCCTCGTTCTTGAACTTATGGCAGACGGCGCAGTTCTGGGTGTAGAGGGTGGCGCCGTTGGCGACGTTGCCGGGCTTGAGCGTCTCGGGGCGCAGTGTCGCGATCAGGGTTTCCTTTTCCTTCTGCTCGGGGCCCTTCAGTTCATCGATGACCTTGCCGGCGCCAGCCGCGACCGCCTGGTCGGCGTGCGTGCGGAGGCGATGGAGGTTGGAGGGGCCGAGTAGCGAAGGGTCGAGTTTCCGGTCAGCCAGGGCCTGGACGACGGCCGCGGACCACTCGGAACGCTTGAGCAATTGGCCATGGACGGCCTCGCGCAACTCGAAGTCCAGGCTGGGCAGGGCGGCCAGGAGCCTCTGGCCGGCGACGGGATCGCCGCTGTTGCCGAGGGCGTCGATGACCCGACGTTGCAGGACGGCGCTGGAGGTGCCGCCCACGAGTGCGGCGACTGCCGGGACGATGGAGGCGTCGAGCTTGCGGACGCCGAGCAGGTTGACGGCGATCTGGGCGCGGGCGTCGTCGGAGAGGGAGGCGTCGGCGAGCCGGGTCTCCGCCCGGGCGACGGCGCCCTTGAGGGCGTCGCCCATGGATTCGGCGACGTTCCAGCGGGCGAGGAGTGGCAGGACTGCGCCGGCGGTGTCCTGCCCGGAGACCAACTGCCGGAGGGCCGCCCGGAGGGGTTCGTTGGCGGGGGGCACTACTTCCGCCTTGAGGTTCGCGGCGAGGGACTGCAGGGCGGCGGCTTTGAGCGGGTCGGTGGCTGCTGGCTTGGCGGCGAGTCGTACGACGGCGGCCGCGGCGAGGGCGGGGTCCTGCCGCTGGGCGATCTGCCGGCCCAGAGAGGGAACCAGTCCGGCCAGGAACGCCGGATCGGGGGCGGCGAAGGCGGCGTCGAGGAAGAGGAGCGGATCCGCGGCGGTCACGGCCAGGGCGGCAGTTTCAAGATGGCGATCCTTCAGCGTCGGCCAGGCCGCCACGAGCAGGTCGGCGGTCTCGCGCGTGGGGGTGAAGGTGGCGAGGGCGGTGAGGGCGAGAAGCCGGGCGCGCGGATTCGTGTCGTGGAGGCGTGCGCGGACCACATCGGCGGGTGCTTCCACCCCTGAGTGATCGGTTTCCGCGGCGATGCGGAGGGCGTTCTTGCGCACGACCAGGTCCTCGGAGGCCGCAGCCGCGAGGAGGGTTTCGTTGTCGAGGGAGCCGAGGTTGTGCAGGACCCACAGGGCGTTCATCCGGCCATAGGCGGTGCGGGCCGCGGTGGCCTTGGCCTCCAGCGCGCCGAGCACGCTGCGGCCGGGGCCTTCGCTGAGGACGCGATTGGCGGTGGCGCGGACCCAGCCATTGGGGTGGTCGAGGAGTTCGACCGCGGCGGCGGGTTTGCCGGTTTCGAAGGAGAAGGGGGGCAGATCCCGGGCCTCCCGGTGCTGGATTCGCCAGAGGCGGGTGAACTTGTGGTCGCGGTCGGGGCGCGTGGCGGCGTTGCGGGCGCCGTGCGCCGGGCCGCGGGTGTCGTTGTGGACCGCGATCTGGTTGTAGAAATCGACGACGTAGAGGGCGCCATCGGGGCCCACGCGGCTGTGGATCGGTTTGAACCAGTAATCGGTGCTGGCGAAGAAGTGGGTCTCCTGGCGGCCCTCCTCGCGACGGCCCTGGTAGGAGACGCCGGCCGGATCGAGAAACTCGTGGTGGGTGAGCCACACGGTGGGTTCGTGGAGGAAGAAGGACCAGGACGGGCCCTGCCATTTGTCGGGCCAGGCGCCGCCGTCGTAGATCGTCGAACCGGAGGCCGCGGTCCACGCCCCGACCCAGTCGATCTGCAGGTAGGGCTGGCGCGTCTCGCGGCGGGGGGGAAAC
>JBBQML010000563.1:0-4076 GCA_038328885.1 Verrucomicrobiota bacterium
CAGGCCCGGTTCGACGCCAAGCCCGGACTGGCCCTCGAACACGGGGGTCAACTCCATGCCGCAGATGGTGCACTTGCCAGGGTTGTCCGACCGGATCCACGGGTGCATCGCGGACTGGTAGAAGAGCACGCGACGGGCTGCGGAGGGCTGGCCGGTTGGTGAAGCGTTGGCCGGGTGGAGGGAGAATCGATGGGCGGCGTACCAGCCCGCTGCCCCGCCGAGGGCCAGCGCGCCGAGAAGCAGGAGCAGGAGGGTGAGGGGGCGGTTTCGCATGGGAGTGGTTCAGGGCCGGGGCGATTCCGGCGGGTTGAGGGGATTCGTCGGGGCAACGGCACCGGCAGCGGCGGCAGGGCTCAGCATCAGCAGGGAATCGAGGTCGGCCAGGCCGCAGCAGGTCACCAGGTCCGCGATCATCTGGTACTGCTCATTGATCGCGCGCGCGTGGATCAGGCGGGCCTCGACGAGCATCCGCCGGGCCTCGTGGACGTCCAGGAACGCGCCACGACCGGCGGACCACGCACCGAGGGCGGTCTGCACGGCGAGTTCGGAGCGCGGGATGATGCTCTCCTGGTACAGCAACGCCTCGCGACGGGAGGCGTCCAATCGGGTCCAGATGCGGAACAGTTCACGCCGGACGTCGAGCGCGTAGTCCTCGATATCCGCTTCGACGGCGGAGGCACGCGCCCGGTCGCGGTCGAGGTCGGCGCGGTAATGCCGCTGGTTGAACCAGGGCAGGTTCAGGCCGACCGTGAACATGCCTTCGCGGAATCCGCCCGATCCCGACCATTGTCGTCCGGCAACGCCGAGGCGGACATCGGGGCGGCGGCTGCGACGGGTGGATTCGACGCCGGCATCGGCCATCGCGGATTCGCGGCGCAGGACCTGGAGGCGCGGTTCGAACTTGAGGCCTAGTTCGAACATCTCCTGGGAGAGCGGTACAGCGGGGGCCACGGCGGGCGTGGCGATTGCCGGCCAAGGGGCTTCCTGGACACGACCCAGCAGCCGATTGACCGAGGCACGCTCGAACTCGCGTTGCAGTCGGTCGGTCTCCAGTTGCTGGCGGCGCTTCTGCAATTCGTTCTCGAGCCGGAGGAAATCGAGGTTGGAGTCGAGGCCGGCCTGCTGGCGTTGGCGAGCGAGTTCGGTCATGCGCCCGATCAACTGCAGGTCCTCGGAACCGATGCGCAGGGTCGCATCGGCGAACGCGAGTTGGTGCAGGGCCTGGGCAATGGCGCGGCGCAGCAGTTGGAACTGGTAGGTGGCGGACGCTCCGGCGACGGCAGCCCCGGCCTCGGCTTCCTTTCGAGCGGCCCGTTCCTTGCCAAAGATGGGCAGTCCCTGTTCGACCTCGTAGAGGAGGTCGCCCTCCATGTCGAGGTTCGGACCAGGCGTGTTCGCGACCACCCCACCGAAGCGGAACATCGGGTCTGGCCAGCGACGCACCGCCTCGACCTGGTGCTCGGCTGCGCGGGCGCGTTGTTCGGCCGCCCGAAGCCCGGGGTGATTCGTCCGGGACTCGCTGATCAGGGCATCGAGCAACTCCGGATCAAGGCGGAGTTCGACTTGGACTGGTGCCGGTGCGGGTGTCGTCGTCGGCATCGGCGCGTCCGCCGCGGAGGTCGCGAGGCTCAGCAGCACGCTGGCGAGGAAGGTTGTACGGGACTTCATGGGGGGCGGAGGGATGGATGGGAGCAGCCACGGAGGGAGCACGGTCCCGAGAGGGATCGCACGGAAGCAGGGCGCGAGCCGTTGCCGAGGCGCCCCGGCTCCCGGGCTACACCTCCGGCGGTCGCGGTGGCTCGCTCAGATCAGAAGGGCGCAGCCGCGAAGGAAGAGCGGGCTGGCGGCCGTTCGAAGGAAGGGCGGGAAGGGAACCGGGCAGAGGGGGTCCACGAGTCCCAAGGGAGGAAGGGGGGATCTGGAAAAATCGCTGAGACAAGGGGAGGAAACCAATTCCTCGGGGGCGGTGCGGCGGGCGGGGGGCGGGGTTTCCGGCGTGGGGTTCGGGCGGGCGGGTGCCGGAGCCGCGACGCAACAGTTGCACTCGCACCCGCAGCGTTGACAGGTCGTCACGTCACGCCGGGCAGTGTCCGTCCGGCTGACGGACGCC
Organism: Verrucomicrobiota bacterium; assembly: GCA_038328885.1. Taxonomy (GTDB): domain Bacteria; phylum Verrucomicrobiota; class Verrucomicrobiia; order Limisphaerales; family CAIMTB01; genus CAIMTB01. The sequence goes on from JBBQML010000563.1 coordinate 2,111, forward strand.
CCGGCCGGCCCCCACGGCGTCGCCCAGACCGCCTGCCCCAGGAAGGCGAGAAGCAGGGTGATGGCCGAGGCGATGCGCATGGGGGCGGCGGGAGCGGGGCGAGGGATGGGGGCGCAAGGGTCAGGGCTTCTTGCGGGCGGCGTCGTCGAACTTCTTCACGAACTTCGCCTGGTCTTTCTTGAAGTCCTTCAGGCAGCTCTTGCAGCAGAAGTGGAACTCCCGTCCCTCGACGACAAGGCCCACGGCCATCTCCGGGTCGAGCTTCTCGTCGGAGACGATGCAGCCGGAGAGCGGGTAGGGTTTCACCTTCTTCCACGCGGCATCGATCTTGGCCAGGTTCGCCTGCTGGTTGCTCTCCAGGTCCTTCTTGCAGCTCTTGCAGCAGAGTTGGACCTCCTGGTCACCGATCACGACGACGACCGGGTCGCCCATGCTGCCCAGCTTTTCGTCCGAGACGACGCACGTCTCCAGCGGATACGGCTTGGTCTTCAGTTTGAACTTCTTGTCGGCGGCCTGGACGCCGAGGGCGAGGGCCAGCGTGACGAGGGCGGTCGTGCCCAGGAGGGCGGCGGTGCGGATCAGTTTCATGGGTGACTTTCGATTCAACGGGTTGCGTGGTGGTGCCGGGAGCCCGGTCGTTCCGCCGGACTTACGCCGCTGAGTGGGGAATCCCTCTGGTTTTCTTAGGTCACCCGGCGGCAGGCACGTCAGGTGGCAAGCCAGCGGGTGAGCTGCCGACGGAGTTCCTGCCGGGCCCGATAGAGCCGCATTTCCACGGCCTTGGCCGTGCAACCCAGCATGGCGGCGATCTCCGCGTGGTTCCGTTCCTCGAACTCGGCGAGGATCAGGGGCGCGCGCAGTTCCTCGGGGAGCCCTGCCACGGCCTGCCGGACCGCCACCGACCGTTCCACGGCGAGGGCCTGGTCGGCCGGATTAGGCGGGGCGCTTCGGTCCGGGCGGACGGTCGGTGGGGCGACTGCGGCGGGGCCGGGTTCTTCGTCCAGCGAGGATTCGGGGTGCCGGCTGCGCCACCGGTAGCGGTCCCGGACCAGGTTCATCGCGATCGTGTAGAGCCAGGTGGTGAACAGGTGCCGGGGGTCGAAGCGGGCCCGGTGCTCATACACCCGGGCGAACGCCTCCTGGGCCAGGTCTTCCGCATCCGCCTGGTTCTGCAGCAGTCGGACCAAGTATCCGTGCAATCGGCCGGCGTGGCGATGCATGAGCGCGTCGAGCGCGCCCTCCTCGCCATCCTGCAGTCGGGTCATGTCGGCCCGATCCAGCGCCGCCTCCGCGTCAGTCATGGTGCGCGTGGGCGGAGGACCGGCCGGAGTCCTGTCGCTGGGCGGACTCGATCGTCCGGCCCTCCTGCACAACGCAGGTGGCGGTGAGCATTCGTTGGAGATAGCGCGGGCCTTCGTCGGGGGGCATCTCGCGCGCCACCGCGTAGAGGTGGGCCAGCATCGCCTGCCGGCACTCGTCGCGTACCCTCCCGGTCTCGGCCACCAGGGTGCGGATGTCGTCGGTCAGGGTGTTGGTGCCGGCGACCGCCGCGCGCAGGCGCTCGTTCTGCTCGGCGATCCGCCGGCAGAGTGTCGCACACGTGGGTTGGTAGGCTTCGTGCAAGGCGATGACCCGGTCGAATTGCTGTCCGGAGAGTCGGAACTCCTGGCGTAGCCAGGCCAGTTCGGGCCTGGCGGAGGAATCCTCGCTGCGGGTTGTGCGGGTGTGGATCCAGGAGGTGGCCCCGAAGGCCAGCAAGGCGGCGAGGAGGCCGAGGGGCAGGAGCAGCAGGGGGCGGTTCACGGCGTCAGCGCACGGGGTTGGCAAAGGGATCAATCGACGCGATGTAACGGTCCTGGAGTCCGGCAGCCTGGGCCTGGGCGGAGGCTCGGCCATGCAGGGTACCCGCGCTGGCACCCAACGCCAGGAAGCCAGCGACGCAGGCCCAGGCAAGGCGTGGTTCGCG
>JBBQML010000564.1:0-4058 GCA_038328885.1 Verrucomicrobiota bacterium
AGGGCCGACGCGAGGTACAACCGGACGAAGGCCGAGTCGTCCTCACGCGCGAGGCGGGCGAATTCGGCGAGCGCGGCGTCGGAGGGGTCCCGGCCTTCGCTGAGGAACTGGACGGCCCAGGCGCGCAGGTATTCGTCGGGATCCTTGAGCAGCCCGAGCAGGAGCGCCGGGTCGGTCCCGCCCACGGCCTGGAGGGCCCAAAGCGCCCGGAGTCGGACGCGGGTGGAGGGGGCCTCGGCGAGCAGTTGGCGCAGGGAGGGGATGACGATGGGGGTGAGTTCCCCTCGGGCGGCGCGTTCCTGCAGCACGCGGCGGCCGTGGCGCACCCCGAATTCCTTGAGGCTGCCGGTCTGTCCGACGAGTTCGGCGTCGGACATCGCGGTGAAGTCGAGGCGGGTCACTGGCTGCCGGTCGTAGACGATCTTGTAGATACGGCCGTTGGCGCGGTCATGGCCGTCTTCGCGGTTATGGTGGCACTGGTTCTTGTCGTACCAGTCGATGAGGTAGACCGACCCATCCTGATCGTAGAGTTGGTTGAGCGTCTGGCTCCAGGTGTCGTTGAAGTTGAGGAAGTCGGGGGCGTGCCGTCCGACATAACCCGAGCCGCGGCGCTCCGGCACGTCCACGTTGAGGCGCTGGCCGTGGATGTTGCCGATGAATATCTGGTTGCGGTACGGGGCGGGCCAGGAGCCGCCGAGGTAGACCATGAGGCCGGCGTGGGCGTGGCCGCCACCGACGGAGTCGCTGCGGGCATTCGCCGCGTGCGGGCCCTTCGCACCGGCCCAGTGGACGTGGTCGCCGTGGGTTCGGATATGGTCGTAGATGAACGGGTTCAGGTGGGCGGGTGCGCCCCTGGGCAGGTGCTTCCGGCTGCGCGCCATTTCCTCGAGGGTGATGGAGAAGTGCTGCCCGCCCTGGCGCTCGTACCGGGCGCCCTGGATGATGTGCCAGAAGTGCGGGATGACGCAGGCCTCGAGGAAGAACTGCCCGTGCTCGTCGTAGTCGATGCCCCACGGGTTGCTCGTTCCTTCGGAGAAGATCTCGAACACGTGGCGCGTGGGGTGATAGCGCCAGACCGCGCAGTCGGTTCGCTGGCGTTGCTCGCGCGGGGTGCCGGGCTTCCCCACGTGCGAGGGGCAGAAAACGCCGTGGCAGCCATAGAGCCAGCCATCGGGTCCCCAGGTGAAGGTGTTGAGGGTTTCGTGGGTGTCGGCTTGGTAGTCCCAGCCGTCGAGCAGGATCCGCGGGTCCCCGGCGGGTTTGGGTGTGTCACCATCGGCGAGCGGCACGTAGAGCAGGTAGGGAGCCGCCCCAATCCAGACGCCGCTGAATCCCACTTCGAGGCCGCTGATCAGGTTCACGTTCTCCAGGAACACCGTGCGCCGGTCGAATCGGTGGTCGCCGTCGGTGTCCTCGAAAACGAGAATCCGATCACCGCCGCCGAGGATGTCCTTGATCTGATCCGGCGAGGGCTGCGAGAGGTCGACGCCGGTCGCGCGCTCCTCGTTGGGGGGATTTCCTCGGCGCTTGGGATAGGTGAGGCCTTCGGCCACCCAGACCCGGCCACGGTGATCGAGGCAGAAGGCGATCGGTTGTCGGAGGTCGGGTTCCGCGGCGAATGCATGGGCGGCAAAGCCGGGCGGCAGCGCCATGGCTTTTACAGCCTCTGCCGCGCTCAACCCGGCGAACCGGACGACGTCGGCGGGAGGATCGCCAGCAGGCGCGTCCGCGGCGGGGAGTCGTGATGCCGCCAGAACGACGGCGATCGAGATCGCCCGGGCGGCGGCCCGGCACAGGGAGGTGACCATAAGCGGAGTGTGGCAAGCCCCACGCGGCGGCGCAATCGCGCCGCCTTGGGGAGTGGGGCGTGGGGAGTGGGCCGCCGATCCAGCCTCGTTCGCCGGTGGATCGACAGACAGAGGACGCACGACCCACGGCCAGAGCGCGCCGCATTTGACGGTTCGGGGGGAGGCGGGCACGGTGCGGCAGGTCGTTCATGTTCTATCCATTTGCAGGAGACGCAGGAAGGTGTCGTGGGGGTTGGTGCCTGGGCTGGTTGCTGGTGTGGCTGGGCACAATGTCGGCCCCAATGTCGGCCCCGGTGCGGGCGGCCACGATCGAGCAGGTGGGGGCCTGGCCCACCGAGCCGCGACTCTCGTCGGTCGAGGCCGTCTCGGTGGCGGAGGTTGCCGGCAAGCCCTACGCCTTCATCGCCGCCGGGGCGGCAGGGTTGCACATCCTCAGTCTCGACGACCCTGCCAGGCCGACCTTGGTGGGGGTTCTCGATACGCCCGGTAACGCCCTGGCGGTGACCGTCTCGACCAACGTCCTGACCGGCGGCCCGCGGGCCTACGTGGCGGATGGCGACGGCGGGCTCCTGATTCTCGACCTCGCGAACCTGGCGGCGCCGAGGATCCTGGCGGCGGTGGACGATGGCGGCTATGTGGTCGATGTGGCCCTCGGGAACGGCGTGGTGTTCCTGGCGGACCGGGATCCGTCCCGGGGCTTGTTGGTCGTCGACATCACCGTGCCCCGGGCTCCTTCGGTGCTGGCGCGGGTGCCCACCCCTTTGGGCCAATCGCGGGCCCTGACCACGGCCGCGGACGGCAGGACGGTCTACCTGGTGGGCGATTCGTTCGGGTTGAAGATCTTCGATGTCTCGCAACCGGCGCAACCGGTCGAGATAGGCGCGTTCGCGTTCGCGAGTGGGGAGCCGATCCTGGACGTGGCGGTGGAGGGCGGGTTCGCTTATCTGGCCGACATTGCCAACGGCCTGTCGGTCGTGGATGTGAGGTTGCCGGGGGCGCCTGTGTCGCGCGGTCGGTGGAACGGGGAAGCGGGCGCGCGAGGACTCGCGGTGGCGGGTGACCGTGTGTATGTGGCGGGAGGTAGCCTCGACGTGATCAACGTGGCCGTGCCTGCGACACCCGTGCGGATCACGGGTGCCCCGGGGGTGAGTGAGGCGAAGGCCGTGACGGTGGCGGGCGGCTATGCCTACGTGCTGGACAGTGCACGGGGACTGCGGGTGTACGCGATCGCCGGGACGATGCAGTCCGCGCTCGGACGGTACGACATCCCGGGGCGGGCCATGGATGTTGCGGGCGATGGACGCTACGCCTTCGTGGCCGATGGCGGTGCAGGGCTCCGGGTGGTGGACATCTTCAACCCGAACCGGCCGCAGGAACTGGTGGCGGCCCGCACCGTTCCCCCGCTGCAAGGACAGGTGACCGCCATCACTTTGCAGGGCACGCTCGCCTACGTCGCCGCGGGAGCCAGCGGCCTGGCCATCGCCGAGGTGGGGAAACCGACGAACGTGGTGTGGCGGGGCTTCCACTTCATCGAGGCGGCAGGAGCGTTCGCCGGTGCGGTGGCGGTAGAGGGTGATCTGGCGGCGGTGGCCGCGGGGCCGGCCGGGCTGGTCCTGGTCAATGTCGCGGATCCCGCGTTGCCCGTACGGTGGAGTCGGTTCCCCACCGCCGGCCGGGCGGAGGGGGTGGCGCTGGGCACCGACGGGTACGCCTACCTTGGGGTGGAGGGGCAGGGCCTGTTGGTGCTGGACGTGCGAAATCCCGCGGCGCCCGTCGAAGTGGCGCGTTACGGCGGCACCGACTTTCGCGCACGCGCCCTGAGGCTGGTGGGCTCGCTCCTCTACGTGGCCGCGGATGACGAGGGGTTGGTGGTGGTGGACGTGAAGACCCCGCGCGAGCCGAAGCTGGTGGGCAACCTCGACACCAGCGGGTTGGCTGGGCAGATCCTGCTCGAGGGACGCTTCGCCTTCCTCGCGGAGGCGGATCTCGGGGTGCAAGTGATCGACGTCACGGACCCCGGGCGGCCAAGGTTCATCGAGCGCTTCGACACCGACGGACTTGCGACGGGCCTGGCGATGGTGAACGACCACCTGCTTGTGGCGGACCAGAGCCGGGTGCTGGTGCTCGCGGTTTCGGGCATCACTCCGGGCACGAACCAGCCGCCCTCCTTCACCCTGGGCGCTCCGGTCGTGGTGAACGAGGATGCCGGGCTGGTGGTGCTCACCAACTGGGCCTCCGCGATCCGGGCCG
>JBBQML010000565.1:0-4055 GCA_038328885.1 Verrucomicrobiota bacterium
CCGGCGCAGCAGGTCCATCTGGAAGACCGGTTCGGGCGCTTGCACGAAACCGCGGCCGGGGGCGGCATCGCCCCTTTTCGAGGCGTGTAGGGATGGGATGCCCAGATCGTCGCGCTCGATAGGGACGGGGTCGATGCCGCCCGCGGCCTCGGTTTCGTGCATGCGCAGGAACGGTTCTTCCAGATGGACCTGCTGCGCCGGCGCGGGGCCGGCGAACTGGCCGAGTTGCTCGGCGCGAACCTCATCGCCCACGACCGGCGGATCCGCCGGCACGGGTTCCGCGCCGGATGCCGGCGCGCCCTGGAAGCGCTCCCTCCGCAGCATCGCGCCGTCGTCACCGCCTACGCCGAGGGCGTCAACGCCGGCCTCGCCCAACTCGGAGCCCGCCCCCCCGAATACCTGCTGCTGATGACGCCGCCGACCGCGTGGCGGACCGAGGACTCACTTCTGGTCGGCATGGCGATGTTTCTCGACCTGCAGGACTCCCAGGGCGACGAGGACCTCCGTCGCGAAATCGTCGCCCGCGCCCTCCCGCCCGCCGCTGCCGCCTTCTACTTCCCGGCGGCCTCCGACTGGGACGCGGCCCTCGACGGGTCCATCCTGCCCACGGTCCCCCTACCGGGCCCGGAGGTGCTCGACTTCGCCCGGGACGAGCGCCACCCAACCCTGCCCGGGCCGCAGAGGGGCGCGGAACCGCCCGCCGATGGGCCGCCTCCGGTTCCCGGCAGCAACGCCTGGGGGGTCGAGGGTGCCGCGACCGCCACGGGTGCGGCGATCGTCTGCGACGACATGCACCTCGGCCTGCGCCTGCCGAACATCTGGTTCCGGGCCTGCCTGTACTACACCGACGCGGCGGGCGCGGAGCGTCGCGTGGTGGGCGCAACGCTCCCCGGAATCCCGAACGTCATCGTCGGGAGCAACGGCGACCTCGCCTGGGGATTCACCAATGCGAGCTTGGACAACTCGGACCTCGTGGTGGTGGAAGTCGACCCGCACGACCCTTCCCGTTACCGCACCCCGCAAGGTTGGCAAGCCTTCGAGGAGGTGACCGAGATCATCCGGGTGCGGGGCGCCGCGGCCGTGACCAACCAGTACCCCAGGACGATCTGGGGGCCCGTGGTCGGGCAGGCGGGGGAACACCGGATGCACGCCCTGCTCTGGACCCCGGAACGACCGGGCGGCGTGAACCTGAACCTGTTGGAACTCGAAACGACCCGCACCGTGGAAGCCGCGCTCGCGCTGGCCCCGCTCTGCGGAACCCCGGTCCAGAACCTGCTGGTCGGCGACCGCTCCGGAGCGCTCGCCTACACACTGATCGGTCGCCTTCCCCGGCGCCGTGGTTTCGACGGTACGCGGCCGGTCTCGCTGGCGGCCGACCCCCAGGCGGGCTGGTACGGCTGGGTGACCCCGGAAGCAACGCCGCGGTGGATCGCGCCTGCCGGAGGTCGCCTCTGGACTGCGAACAACCGCATCCTGGGAGCCCCGGGCTACCTCGCCATGGGCGCGTTGGATACCGACCTCGGAGCGCGGGCCCTCCAGATCCGCGATGACCTACTCGCCCTCCGGGCCCCGGTGTCGGAGACCGACCTGCTCACCATCCACCGCGACGACCGGGCCCTGTTCCTTGCTCGCTGGCAAACCCTGCTGCTCGGGGTCCTCGACGGCCCCTCGCCGGGCACCAACACCGCGGATTGGGCGGAGGCAAGGGTCCATGTGTTGAATTGGGGTGCCAGGGCCTCCCCGGAATCCGTGGGGTATCGCCTGGTCCGATCCTTCCGGCATCTGGCCATTCAGAACCTCGTCCAGCCCGCGGTGGCGAAGTGCGAGGCCGCGAAGGGCGACGCCTCGGTCGGGTTCCATATCGCCCGGCAGGAAGCCCCTGCCTGGAGCCTGCTCGAGAACCGACCGCCGCACCTGCTCCCCCCACGCTTTCCCTCGTACGAAGCCCTGCTCGCCGACGCCGCGCAGGCGGTGCTGCTCGACCTGGCACGACAGCAGGTGCCGGTGAGGGAGGCCACTTGGGGAGCCCGGAACACGCTGCGCATCCAACACCCACTGAGCCAGGCGGTGCCGGAGTTGGGCCGGTGGCTGGACCTCCCACCCTGGGCCATGGCGGGGGATGACCACATGCCGCGGGTGCAGGGCGTCGACTTCGGTCCCTCGGAGCGGATGGTAGTCTCCCCGGGCCAGGAGGAACGCGGCGTGATGCACATGCCCGGCGGCCAGAGCGGCCACTTCCTCTCGCCCTTCTACCGGCGCGGACACGAAGCCTGGCTGCAGGTGGAAGCCTCGCCCCTGCTGCCGGGGCCCAGCCGCTACACCCTCCTCCTCCGGCCTGGAGGCGACTAGCGGCCGTCGGGAACAACGCGAAGGAACCCCGAAAAGCCCATAAATGCGCCGTGTCACCACGGCGACTACGTGTTGGATCGAAACCGCACCAGCCCTACGCGGGCCGCACGCTCAGCTTCAGAAAGTGCCGCCGCGGATCCGCACTGGGCACGCTGGCCCGCAGCCGCTCATACCCATTCTGACTTCCCTCCGCCACCAACGCCAACGGCGTCCATGCCTCGAGGTCGATCGACGCGAGCGCTTCATACCGCACGTCCACCCGATCCAACGGCCGCACGATCACCAACGACGCCGAAGTGCCGGTGCGTTCGAGCGCCGGCCGGCCCGGGGTGAACCCGGCCGCCGCAGCCAGCGCCGGCACATGCGGATCCAAACCGAGGCCGTACTTCACGAAATTCGCCAGACCGTCACCCGTCGTGACGGCGTCGTCCGCGGCAGGCCCACTGTTTGCCGTGGTGCCGAAATACTGGAGGCGCCACTGGCTGAGCGCGCCGACCCCTGAGACTACCGCCGCCTCGACAAACGCTCCGTCGCCGTGGCTGTTGAAGGCCTGAAGGCGATAGGCCGGCGTCGCCCCGGCGGGTACCTGCGCGTCGTCGTGCCGGAGCGTTCCCGCCCCCACGACGATCACGTTCTCCCACGACGCCCCCAACTCCCGGCGACGTTCCACCCGGTAGTTCGTCGCCCGGACCGAGGCGCTCCAAGTCTGCCGGATGACCGTTTCGGAAGTACGCCGCGCCGCAAAGTCGGCAGGCGTCACCGGCGCGGCGACCCCATAGTCGGGCTCGAGGTCGGGACCGCTGACGATGTTGAGCGGGAGGTAACCCGCGTACCTGGGAAACACCTCACCGAGCTTGGGATTGGCGGTCCGGCGGATGAGCACCTCGGAAAGCACCCGGCGGAGATCGGTGGTCGGGGCGAGGTCGACGGCATCGAAGAGTTGGTCCGAGTGCAGTCCCGGCCAGGTCCCGTGGAACCCCCCGCGCACGTTGCCGCCCAGCACCAGCACCGGGTAAGCCGTTCCGTGGTCGCTGCCCTGGTTGGAGTTCTCCCGCAAGCGCCGGCCGAATTCGCTCACCACGATCACCGTGACCCGCTGGATCGCCGCGTCGGCCGTGCTGCCGTCGAGGTCGGCATGCAGCGCGTCAAGCCCGGCGGAGAGTTGCTGGACAAGCCCGGCGAAGTTGCCCCCCGACGAGTTGCCCTGATTCTCATGGGTGTCCCATCCTCCCAGGTCCACGGTGGCGACGCGCAGTCCGACCTCCCGCTTCACGAGTTGCGCGAGCAACGCGAGATGCTGACCAAAGGCCCCCGCGGGGTATTGGGCACCACCGCCGGGGAGGTAGTTGGACTGGACGTAACTCTCGACCAATCCGGCGGAGTTCAGGGCCTGGATGCCCGCCGCGTGAAGGAAGCTGTCGTCGAATCCGAACATGCGCCGCAACGACACCCACTGGTCGCCCGCGCTCCAGGAGACGTTGCCGATGTGTCCAAGCCGGAGGGTGCTGGCGTCCGCCACATTGAGGACCTCGTTGCTGCCTTGGAGTGAAGTCGGCGGCGTGATGCCCGCGGCGAGCGCCGGAAGGAGGATCGTCGCCGGCAGGGCTGGGGAGCTGGCCAGATGCCGGGCGAGCCAACCGTCCGCGGTGGACTTCACCCCGGGGGTTCCAAGTTCGAGGTGCTTCATGGCGTCGAAGTGACTTCGA
>JBBQML010000566.1:0-4047 GCA_038328885.1 Verrucomicrobiota bacterium
CAAGGAGTGTCCGCCGGAGTGCGCCAGCGTGACCGCAGCGCTCATCAACGTGCGCAACTGGAGCGGAGGGTGACCCAGGTCTTCCGCGGAGTGCAGGACTTTCAGAAAGACGGCTTCGGCCTCCTTTGTGCAGCCAACTTGGGACAGCTTCCGTCCCGCCGAGAGCAACGACTGGTGCAACTCGAGCAGGGGGTGGTAATCGGGAACGGCAACGGCCCAGGCGTTTGGAGCGCAGACCGTACCCTGGATGAACTGCATTAAGCCCTGGAGCGGCTCGGGGAACGCGGCCATATAGGGCCGGAGACTGCGCTGAAGGTTCGCGTAGGTGGGGGTGTTGTGAATCATGCTCCCCGGTGCGGTGCGATACCAGAACAGGGCTTCGGGGATCGTTTCCAACCGACAGCCTTGCAGCACGGCGCGCGCATAGAATTCCCAGTCCTCGTGCGTGATGCCGTAGTCCTCGGTGAACCCGCCCACGCGCCAAAACGCTTCGCGCCGGATGCACCCGTTGGCGTCGCCGAAGCAATTCCTGATGGCCCCGGTGGCCGCGGCAGCCCCCAGAAAAATCCAGCGCGCCTTCCGGTCGTCCGCCGGGTTGGGCGGCTCGGCGCCAACGAACAAGTCCATCGCGCTGGTCAGGATGTCGGCTCCGGTCCTCCGCGCCACGCGGACGAAGGTGGATATTTCATTCGGGTTCGCGACGTTGTCGTCGTCCATGAACACGAGATACTCTCCGCGCGCCTGGCGGGCTCCGGTGTTGCGGGCCGCGCCGAGATAGCGGTTCTCCTGCCGGACGATCTGCCAGCGGCGCTGCTCGAATTCCGCCTCGAGCTTCGCCAGAAGAGCTATCGCTTCCGGCTTGGTGCTGCCGTCGTCGACAAGGACCACCTCGAGATTCGGATAATCCTGCGCGCGCAGGGAGGCAAGGGCTTGAACGAGAAACTCGGGCCTGTTGAAATGCACGAGGCACACGCTCACCAGCGGATGCTCCTCGCCCACCAGTGTGGGGGGGCGCTGGGGTTCACGTACCCACTGCACGTGGGCGTCGAACCACGCCGCGAGGCGCCCGGCCACGCCAGCGCGGGGTCGCGGCGGAGTTAGTCCCTGTTTCAGCGCCGCCTGCAACGCGACCACCAGTGCCGGAGCGCTCGGGACGAACAGCGCCGCCGTGTGGTCCTCGAGCGAGACCAGTTCCGTCACCCCTCCCGATCGCGGAGCGAGAAAGCGCGCTCCGTATTCCAAGCAGCCGCGCACGAGCCACGGCGCGTTCTCGAGCGGCGACGTGATCACGGCCAGGCCGTCCGGTTGGGCCAGCCGGACGAACAGGTCGGCCGGCGCGTCGTATTCGGCGATCCGCCAGGGTAGGGTCCACTTGCGCAGACGACGACGAAGATAGTCGGCGTCGTTGACGGCGACAGGCTCCCTTCGTTTCTTGGAAAAAACGACTTCCACCCCCAAGAGGGTCTGGCTGCCGAGGCGTTCGATTGCCTGACAGAAGAGTTCCAGTTCCGTCGATTGCTGGAGCGAACCGGCGTAGAGCAGCGTGCGCACTGAATTCGATCTCGCGGCATCCAGGAGGGTGGGACCAGCGGGCTGATCCGGCCGGACACCTCGGCATGCGGGCAGGGTCCACTGCTGTTTGTCGAGCCAGTTCCCCATGTACTCCGTGGACGTAATCAGCGCGTCCGCGAGGCGGAAGCACTCGCGCTCCATGAAGTCGAGTTCGAGATCATATGGGCTCGTCACGAACAGTTCGCTGGCCTGCCGACGCCAGACACACGGGCCGTAGGCGTTCAGACAGAATCGGGTGTGCTCGAAGGCCAGCCCTTGATTGCGCGCGAGCAGTGAGTAAAGCCCGATGCCTTCGGTCTCGGGCAAATGCACGACGTCGAATGCGCGGCCCCGCAGCCAGAGATACGACTCGTAGGCGCGCTTTGCCGCCTCCGAGGCCTCCAACGGAGTGTCCAGTGTGAGCGGGAGCGCCACGTAGTGCAGGTTGCGGCCGGCGAAATGCAGCGCCCAGTCGCCGTGCGACTTGCCGATGCCGAACTGGGGCTTGGTGTGGAGAAGTGTCACTCGGTGCCCCTGTGATGCGAACCGTTCGGCGAGCGCCACCTGCGACGTGCCGACATCAGCGTACCAGGGTTCTCCCGCTACGTCGGGTGTGAGCACGCAAATCGTCAGGGGTTCCGCGATGGGAGCCGGTCGGGTTGCTGGAGCAATGAGGTGGTCAACCGAAGTGCAGTCCAGGCGCGACCCGCTTCGGAGGGCGCCGACCAGCGGACGCAACATGTCGCTGAGGCGGCAGCGGTGGGTGAGCGTTTCGTAGCCGTGCTCGAGGATCGCCTGTGCCTCGCGTTGGCCGCCGACGGAGCGCAGGTGGTACTCGACCCGATCGGGCAACTCCTCGAGCGGCGCTTCAACGAAATCCAGGTTGGCCTGAAAGGGCGGGGCGAGACTGCACGGTTCGCTGATCACCAGCGCGCGCTGCGCGATGCCGAGCAGCACGATCCTGTGCCACTCGAAGTACCGGTCCACGCCATGATGGAGATTGAGCAGAATCCTGCTGCGCTGCGCCAGTCCGAGGGACGTAAGCGTGTTCATGCTCGTCGTCTCGCCGGGGATGAGCGGACGCTGAACGGTGGGTCGGTAGAAGTGGGTGCGGAAGGCACCCAACCGGGTGGCGTGCCGGGCGAAGAATTTTTCGCGTCGCGCCGAGGCGTGCCCGAGGAACAGGACGTCGAGCGGACGCTCGGGGAACGACTCGCCGAAGAAATCCCCGTTGCGCACTTCGGCCGGCAGGCACTCCGTTTCCTTGTGCAACGGTAGCTCGCGCACCTGCTGGAACATGACGAAGTCGTCTGCATAGCCGAGCGGCAGATAACTGCACGGATGGCCACCACGGCTGATGCGCAGCGAAGATTCGAAATCAATGTCCCAGAGGGCGGCGGCGCGGGGAAAATGCTTTGCCGCCAGCTGGAACCACTGGGTGGATGGCTGCTCGGTGTTAAATAGGATCAGGTTCTTCGGCCAATTCTGCCGGGCGAGCGATTCGCCCTTCCCGAGCTCGAAGAACTCGTGGGGCGCGACGACCATGTGCCAGTCGGCCCGCTTTGCGAAGCCCGCCTTGTCGTCGTGCAGCTCGACCTCGTGCGCCAGCTCCCTGAGGCCGGCGGCGATCAGGTCGCGGATTTCCTGAAAGAAGTAGTTCCCGAGCGAACTCGTGTAGAGAGCGAATCGCAGCGGTGGGGACTCGGCGTGCGGGAGGGTTGTCATGCGACGGTCGGCGAGTCAGCCCAGCGGCTCGGAGGCCGGTTGCTTCTGGAAACACAACACGTCCTGATGATTGTCCCAACCTTTCTCGTGGTAGGTCACCAGCTTGAGGTCTGGCAGGTTGACAAGTTCGCCGAGCGCGAAGGTGGGGGAGCACAAGGTGAGGCCATAATCCGACTGGGATGGGTAGTCCACGTACCCGAAGCCGGTGGCGTGGTACTGCTTGAGGAGGGCGATGATGGATTCAGGGGTCAGGTTGTACTTGTAACGCCCGGTTGCGAGCACGCGCTCGACCCACCGGCCGCACAACGTGAAAATCACGATCCCGCCGGGGTCCAGCAGCGAGCCGAACAGCCGGACAAACTCCCTGCATGGCCCCAGGCGCAGGTGCGTCAACAACGAGCCGCACCAGATCAGATCGAATTTTCCGGGGAATTTGATCTGCGCGACATTCGGGGCCGAATACGCTGGCAATGCCCCGAAAGTCTTTGCGCAGAAATCCACTCCGCTGTGGTTGAGATCGCAGGCCGTCAGTTGCGCCTTGGGAAAGGCCGCCTTCAGGTTGCGCATCACCCGCCCATGACCGCACGGCAGGTCGAGGATTTTCTGGATCCCGCCTTTATCCCTCCCGACACTGGCCAAGGCAGTTTCGACGCAGTGTAACGCCGACACGCCCACCCCGAAATATTGCTCCCTATTTCCCGTGAACATCTCATCCCCGGGTGCAATCTCGCGGATGATCTCATGGGAGGTCGCAGGCGGGGGGGGGGGGGT
>JBBQML010000567.1:0-4047 GCA_038328885.1 Verrucomicrobiota bacterium
CGATAAACCAATGAATGCGCCGTGTGACCACGGCGACTACGGGACAAGAGGGCTCTTTGAAGAGGCTGCTAGCAGCCCGTTGAAAGAGTCTGGCAGCCGCCCGGAGCAACGCAAAGGTACCCCGAAAACCAATGAATGCGCCGTGTCACCACGGCGACTAGTGTGAGGCGACTGAAATGGACGGAATTTCCCAGGTGGAGATGGCGCGCCGCCTTGGCGTGACGGTTTCGGCGGCAAAGTCGCGGGTCCAACGGGGCCGCGGCATGCTCCGGAAGGAGTTGGAGCGCTGCTGTCGATGGGAAACCCATCGGTACGGTAATGTCCTCGTCGTCGAACCCCGCTCGTCCTGCGCCTGCCAGGAGGGCGATCGTGGCGGGTGCGAAGAATAGTGTGCGTCGTTTCTCTGGGACGCTCGTCTCCTCCCAGGAACAGTTGAGACAGGAGAAATGGACATGAACTCGATCATCGAAACGAAAGAGACACAGCAGGACAACATCCGGCAGCAGGTTCGCACGCGTTGCGGAGAAATCGGTCCATATATCGAATGCCGGCGCAGCTCCGGCGCTGGCCCTGCTGGCGGGCGTGGCCTGTGGGGAGGACTGGGAGCGAGGATTCTCAGCGACGGAATCCTGCGGCACGAGCCGCGTTGAGGAAGCGCTCTCTTGACATCGTTCGCGAAATAGCTCATAAGCTGCAGGCAGCAGGTCGACATGCCCAGCACCAGACTCAAATGAACGGCGGGTACCCAGTGAATCCTCTCAGAGCGGCTTGGAACCGTGAGACCAAGCTGCTCGCTGGATTCATTGCGGTGTTCGTCTCCCTGTTCTTCCTCCCTGTCGGCGTACCGCGGTTTGACAATGCGCTTCGCGAGGGCCTGGAACTTACCAAATGGTATGCTCAGGAGCATGTCGTGCTCTGTCTGATTCCGGCACTTTTTATCGCCGGCGGCATCAGCGTCTTCGTGAATCAGGCCTCGGTGATGCGCTACCTGGGCCCCAAGGCCAACAAAGCCCTGGCCTACGGCGTGGCCTCGGTATCCGGCACCATACTGGCCGTCTGCTCCTGCACGGTGCTGCCTCTCTTCGGCGGGATCTGGAAGCGAGGCGCGGGTCTCGGTCCCGCAACCGCGTTCCTGTACTCGGGACCGGCCATCAACGTGCTCGCAATCGTGATGACGGCGCGGATTCTGGGCTTCGAACTGGGCATGGCCCGGGCCCTCGGCGCCGTGGTATTCAGTGTGGCTATCGGCCTGGTGATGCATTGGATCTTCCGCCGCGAGGAGCAGGCCAAAGCCGGGGCGGCGGTCGAGATGCCGGAGCCGGAAATCCGGCGTCCGCTTTGGCAGAATATAGTGCTCTTCGGAGCGATGGTGGGCGTGCTGGTGTTCGCCAATTGGAGCAAACCCGCTGAACCCGCCGGGATCTGGTCCACGATACACGCCTGGAAATGGCCGATGAGCGCCGCCTTCGCTCTTGTCCTGGCCGGTTCGCTCGGTTTGTGGTTCGGGTTCCGGTGGAGGGGATTGGTTCTGGTTGGCTTGTGGGTTTCGATCCCCAGTCTCCAGTACCCGGACCTGCCGCTGATCGGGTTCCTCGTCGGCTGCGGAGGCCTGGCTGCGCTCTGCTCCCGCGAGCCCGGCGAGGGCCGGGAATGGCTGGAGGCGACCTGGACATTGACCAAGCAGATCTTTCCCCTGCTGATTGGCGGCGTGTTTGTGTCCGGCATCCTGCTGGGCCGGCCCGGGCACGAAGCACTCATACCCTCGGAATGGGTCAGTCAGTCCGTAGGCGGCAATTCACTCCAGGCCAACCTGTTCTCGTCGGTGGTGGGCGCCTTCATGTACTTTGCGACACTCACCGAGGTGCCGATTCTTCAAGGGCTCATTGGCTCCGGCATGGGGAAGGGCCCGGCGCTGGCGCTCCTGCTCGCCGGGCCGGCCCTTTCGTTGCCCAGCATGCTCGTGCTCCAAAGCATCGTGGGCATGAAAAAGACGGTCGCCTACGTATCCCTGGTCATTGTCATGGCGACCGTGAGCGGACTCATCTACGGGGCGTTGGCTTAACCTTCCACCAAAGCAAGCAATACCATGCAACTACTCGTCATCGGACCGGGATGCTCCCGGTGCAAGACCCTCGCAGAATTGACGGAACAGGCCGCCAAGGACCTGGGGCTGTCCTACGAACTCAGCAAGGTGAGCGACATCCAACAGATCATGGCGTTGGGTGTGATGATGACACCCGCGCTGGCAGTCAACGGCACCGTCAGGGTCGTGGGGAAGGTGCCAGGCATTCCAGAGATCAAGGCCATCCTGCAACAGGCGGCCGACGCGGAGCGGACTTGAGTCGGAAGAGGGCGGCACCACTCATGCGTAAGAAAACCGTCGGAATTTGGGTGACGGGGGGAATCTTACCTGTCAGGCCGTGAGCAACGCTACCCACAATTCCAAGATCCGCGGAGCCGTCTCCATCAAGTGGCAATGCCAACGACGCCGAAAAGGAACCGATTATGAGAACACCTCTAAAGATCTTCATCGTCCTTGCGCTCGCCGTGATGGTCGCCGCCGCGGTGGCCCTCAAGGAGCGCAGGACTCCGTCCGAAACCCCGGCACCAGATTCAACAACGCCTGTGGCCGCGACCGTGGCGGACTCGACCACCTCCCAGGCTGTTCCCGGGTTGCGACGCCCCCGGATGGTCGATCTCGGGGCGAAGAAATGCATCCCGTGCAAGATGATGGCACCCATCCTTGCCGACTTGACACGCGACTACTCGGACCGCTTTACCACGGAGTTCATCGATGTGTGGGAGAACGCGGATGCCGGCAAACAATATGGAGTCGAGATGATCCCCACCCAGATCTTCTACGACGCCGAAGGCAAGGAACGCTTCCGCCACGTCGGCTTCCTCGGCAAGGACGATATCCTGAGGAAATGGGAGGAACTGGGCGTGGATGTGAGCGCAACACCGTCCCCTGCCGCGAACTGATCCTCCGCAGCTGAAGGGCAACCCCGAACTGCTTGCCGCCACGAAGGAGCACCTCACCAGCGACGCCTGCTATTAGCCTTCGGGCATGCGGGACCGCCGCGTTGATCCCAATCCCATTGAGCGGGCACCCGCTTCCCGGACTCGCTGACTGATGGAGCAACTCTTCACCAACCTTAGCCGCGCCATCGAAGGCACGCCTTCGCTGGCTCTGGGTGCCGCCGTCGTGTGGGGTGTGCTGAGCATCGTCCTCAGTCCATGTCATCTGGCGAGCATACCGCTCATTGTTGGCTTCATCAGCGAGCAGGGCCAGGTGACCACGCGGCGGGCGTTCTGGACCTCCACCCTGTTCGCCTTGGGCATCCTCATCACCATCGCGGCTATCGGCGCCCTGACGGCGGCGGCGGGCCGCATGCTGGGGGACGTCGGGCGCTACGGGAATTATTTTGTCGCCCTCATCTTCTTTGTCGTCGGACTGCATCTGCTGGGCGTCATTCCCCTGCCCTGGTCGGGGCCGGGCCAGGTCGGCATGAAACGCAAGGGCCTGCTGGCGGCGCTCGTCCTCGGTCTGGTGTTCGGAATCGCCCTGGGTCCGTGCACCTTCGCCTACATGGCCCCGATGCTCGGCGTCACCTTCAAACTGGCCTCCACCAACCTCCTGTACGGTGTGCTCCTGCTCCTGGCGTACGGCCTGGGCCACTGCGCTGTCATCGTGGCCGCCGGCACGTCCACCAAGCTCGTCCAGCGCTTTCTCAACTGGAACGACCAATCCAAGAGCGTCGCCGCCGTCAAGGTCGTCTGTGGCATCCTTGTCCTCCTGGGAGGCGTCTGGCTCATCTACAGCGCTCCCTGACACACACAAACCCAGAGTTCGATCCCGAAAGAACCTCCGATGAAAAAGAACGTGAACCGCCGAAACTTCCTGTCCACCGGTGGCGCGGTCGCCCTGGCCACTGCCGCAACGAGCGCGCTGGCCGCCGAGCCGGGCGGCCGTGACAAGCCGGTGAAACTGATCGGTGTCTCGTGCAGTCCCCGCAAGGGCATGAGTACCGCGAAGGCTGTCGAGGC
>JBBQML010000568.1:0-4040 GCA_038328885.1 Verrucomicrobiota bacterium
AGGTCAGACGACCATGGGCAAGAAGGTCGGTTGCAAGGACTACACCGACCCCAAGGTCGTCGCCGCAATCAAGGACGATGAGGCCCTCAAGCAGATCAAGGAAGGCATGAAGGACAAGGCCGGGAAGGAACTGATGAAGCCCTTCGCCGCCAAGCTCAAGGATGACGAGATGAAGGCCCTCCTCGAGTACATGAAGGCCTTCGCCAAGAAGTAACGTCGCCGTCCCCGGCGGTCGCCGCACCGCCTGCGCACCGCGGGACGGTCACACCTCGGAGGTGACCGTCCCGCTTCCGTTTGACGGCGTCCTCAACCCGTCCCCCCGCCGCCACCCGAACCTCCCCCAACCTCCAGTCCCGCTGCCCCACCCGCACCATGCGCCCCTTCCTCAGCCGGAACTCCAAGCTCTTCCAAAACTGGCTTAGCGCCGCTGGCGTCGTCCTCGCCACCGCCGCGTTCTTCTCGTTCGTCCTGCTGTTCCTGACCGACATCTTCGCCCGGCAGAGCAACCCCTACGTGGGGATTCTCGCGTATATCGTCACCCCGGCCTTCTTTTTCGCCGGCAGCGCCCTCATGTGGTACGGCCTCTGGGTGCAGCGCCGCCACACCGCCCGCGGCACCGGCCAGATCCATCCGTTGGTCATCAACCTCGACCGCACCCGCGACCGCCGACTCCTCCAATTCTTCGTCGCCGGCGCCGTCGCCTTCCTCCTCGTCAGCGCCATCGGTGTCACCCAGACCTACCACTACACCGAGTCGACTCATTTCTGCGGCGAAGCCTGCCACGGGCCCATGGAACCGGAGTTCACCACCTACAAGACCTCCCCCCACGCCCGCGTCGGTTGCGTGGAGTGCCACGTCGGCGCCGGGGCCTCTTATTTCATCAAAGCCAAGCTCAACGGGGTCCACCAACTCATCGCCACCGCCACCGACAGCTACGCCCGGCCCATCCCGACGCCCATCAAGAATCTCCGCCCGGCCCAGGAAACCTGTGAGCAGTGCCACTGGCCCGAGAAACTCTCCGGGAACCTCGACCGTACCTACTCGCATTTTCTCTCCGATGAGCAAAACACCGCGTTCAGCGTCCGCCTCCTGCTCCTCGTCGGCGCCGCCGACATCCATCCCACCGTGGCCAACGGCATCCACTGGCACATCAACCTCACCAACAAGGTCGAGTACCTCGCCACCGACCCCCAGCGCCAAACCATCCCCTGGGTCCGGGTGAGCCACGCCGACGGCACCACCACGGTCTACCGCTCGCCGGACTACCAAGAGGAACCCAACCCGGCCGACGTCCGGCGTATGGACTGCCTCGACTGCCACAACCGCCCCGCCCACCGCTACCGCACGCCCAATGAATCCGTCGACCATGCCATCTTCGCCGGTGAGATCGATCGATCCATGCCCTGGGTGAAGTCCAACCTGGTGGCCCTCCTGACCGCCCCGTACGCGAACAAGGCCGAGGCCCAGCAGAAAATCGCCGACCAACTCCGTGGCGCGTACAAGGACGCCCAGGGCATCGAGGGGCTCGTCTCCGTCGCCCAGCGGATCTACGGTGAAAACTTCTTTCCCGAGATGAAGGCCGACTGGCGCGCCTATCCGGATAACAAGGGCCACAAGGAATGGGCTGGCTGCTTCCGGTGCCACGACGGCCTCCATTCCACCACCGATGGCAAACGCACCATCGCGGGCAGCGAATGCAATTCCTGCCACATCATCCTCGCCCAGGGCGCGAACCCCGCGGAGATGAAGAACCTCAACGCCGACGGGCACACCTTCTTCCACATCGACTCCGAGTACTCCGACCTCTCCTGCAACGGGTGCCACACCGGCGGCCCGATCCGCGAGTAGGCAGCGAAATCCCCCCGGGCGGTCGCCACCCTGACCAGCGACGCTGGGAGTTTAGCCCGCCTACTGGACATTGTTTTCGCGAGGGCCTCCCCGCCCCCGCCAAAACAGGCCCCCCTTCCGGGTCGCATCCCCACACCCTCGCCGCCAGGCCGCACGGACGGCGCCAACCCGGTGGCCCTTGGAGCGTCTATCGCAGCCGGCCGCGGCGGGTGCCAGCGGTCGCGTTCCGCCGGGTGTCAGGGGCCACCAGGTCGACAGATCAACCCTTTCTTGGCCTTGGACGCCAAGAATTGTGCAGCAGAAGTTCTCGCTGTCTACGCCTAGGATGTGGCTTTCTAATGCTGGCCACCGACCCGTAGCCGGACGCATGACCCCTCGGACCAGCCAACATCGGGCTTACCGCCGAACGTGCGCGACCGCGGACGCGTGGACCCAAACCCGCCCCTCACTGGAGACCCCATGAAACCCCTCAGTCCAGCATTCCGACATGTCTCGAAGCAGATCGCCCTGCTGCTGGTTGCGTTGGCGCCCGCCGCCTACGCAGTCACCGAGACCCTGCCTGCGAACTCCGTCATCCTCCACCCCTGGCCCGGCGGCGTCGATCCGCGACCTACCCTGCGCTCGGTGGCCGACGATCCCGCCAGCGACCAGTTGCTCCTGAAGTGGACCAGCCTCAACGGCCCGTATCAGGTGCAGCGACGTGACGTCGTCACCGGCGGGGATTGGGCCAACGTCGGCGGCACGACCATGGAGTCCTCCGCCAGCGTCCCGGCTCCCGACGGCATGGGCATCTTCCGCATCCAGGCCGCGCAACCCGATTACATCGGACAATCCGTTTGCCGCGGTTGCCACCCGACCGCCCATGACGGCTGGGCGGAGACGATCCACGCCGGCGCGCTGGGCACGTTAAAGGCGATCGGCCAGGCGAACAATCCGACCTGCCTCCCCTGCCACAGCGTGGGCTACGGCCTCCCCGGCGGGTTCGTCAGCGAAGCCACCACCCCGCGTCTCGGCGGTGTCCAGTGCGAGAACTGCCACGGCCCTTCCGGCAACCACGTCTCCGACCCCGGCGACCTTACCGCCCGCCCGGTCATCAGCCTGTCGGGGACCCTCTGTGGTGGCTGCCACAACGGATTCCATCACCCCACGTTCGACGAATGGCTCACCGCCGGTCACGCCGCGGTGAACGCCAGCCTCACCGGCGCCTCCGGATTCCTGAACCCCAACGTGACCGCCGCCGAAGCCCGCATGCGCGCCTGCGGCTCCTGCCACGGCGGCGCGGTCCGCATGGCCATGATGGAAGGGGCCGAGGACAACATCGCCCTTCCCCCCATGCCCTCCGGCGACGTCGCTGCCAAGACCGGCATCACGTGTTCCGTCTGCCACACCGCCCACGAGAAGACCGAGTACGGCTCCCAGCTCCGCAACCCGACCTACTCCACCAACTTTTTCTCCTACTACACGGCCACCAACACCAACTTCACCCTGCAGTACGACGAGAAGGTCCAGATCTGCGCCCAGTGCCACAACCAGCGCGGCGCGGACTGGAGCGGCACCAGCCGCCCGCCGCATCACTCGCCCCAGTACAACAACCTGATGGGCAATTATGGCGACCCCCAGATCGCCGGACTCGACCTGAGCGCCTCGCCGCAGTCCAGCCACCGCGACATGGCCAAGCAGTGCACGCATTGCCATACGCATGGTCATGCCAGCGAGAATCCTTCCGAGGAGGATCCGATCTACACCGGTCATTCCTTCAAGCCGCTGCCAGAGAACTGCGTGCCCTGCCACACCACCGAGGAAGCCGAGGTGTTCATCACCTTCCGTCAGCGCAACACCAAGGCCGAGATCTCCCTGGTCGCAAAGCTCCTGGGCGACTGGGGCAGCACCAAGGCGCCAGAGCCACTGCTCACGAAATACGGCCGGTACGCCTGGGAATTCGCCAACGTGGGCCAGATCACCCGCCCGCCGGGGGCACCGGCTGTCCCCACTCCCATCACCAGCGAGCAGTCGCTGATCCCCGACGAGATCAAGAAGGCCCGCCACCTGCTCTACATGGTGGAGCATGACGGGAGCTACGGCGTCCACAACGCCCGCTTCGCCACGTACGTCCTCGGTGAAGCCAAGAAGTTGGTCGAGGGTCGTCTGGCCCAATAGAGGAATCACCCGTCAGCGCCCGCACGGGAGTCCCC
>JBBQML010000569.1:0-4021 GCA_038328885.1 Verrucomicrobiota bacterium
GGGCGATGCCGCTGGCCACGGTCGTCGAGAGAGTGAGCCAGCGTCGGGCGGCCTGATATTCGGCCACGAGCACCGCGGCGATCAGGGCGAGGCCGTAGCCGAAGCCCATGGCAATGATCACGTGCGAGGCGGTGAAGAACACCTTGGTCAGCTCCCGGCTTTGCCGGTCGGGGTTGGGGTTGAGGAGCCAGAGCAGCAGGAGGGCGAGGCAGGCGTAGATCGCCCCCAGGCCGATGAACCACGACTTCTCGGACTGGCGGAGGCGGGGCCAGAACAGGAACGGCACGAGGGCGATGACCAGGTAGACGATGTTGAACTCCTCGACCGCGCCTTCGAACAGCATCAGGACCTGCTCGAAGATGCGTCCGGCTTCCATCGATGGGTTGGTCTTCTCGTACTGGCCGCGGGTGAAGGCGTGAACGAACCCGTCCCAGGTGCGGGGGTACCCCCAGTTCAGGGGCGGGTTGGTGGCCGAGGTCAGCGGCATGTACAGGTAGAACGCGGCGCCGAGCAGCCACATGAAGAGGCAGATCGCCGCGGGGAGCAGTTCCGTGGCGAGGCTCCCCGTCTTGAACGCCAGCCAGGCGCACGCGGCGATGGAGCCAAGTCCGACCACATGGAAGATCAGGCTCAGGGCCGGGCTGGTCCGCACGCTTTCGAGGCCGTCGTTCTGCATGATGACCACGCCCACCAGGTAAAGCACACTGTTGGCCAGAAACGCATCGCGCCCGAGCTTCCGGTCGGCCATGGCGATGAGCACCTCGATACCCATGGCCGCCACGATGAGGGTCTGGTGGTTGGTGAAGGCGACGCCGAACATGAAGGCGCCCCAGTAGAGGTAGCGCCGCTGGCCGGGCGCGTAGGCATAGTGCAGGAGGGAGACAAGGGTCAGTACCAGGGAGAGCAGGCTCAGCGTGTAAACCTCCACGATCACCGACTGGCTCCACACCACGCCGTTGAATCCGATGAGGAGGCCGCCGGCAACGGCCGACACCACGCAGATCGCGCGGTGGAGGGTCGCGTCGATCTCCTTGCGGAGATCAATCGAATCCACCAGCAGGCTGCTGACGCGCGCTATCATCAGGGCGACGAAACCCGAGGAGAGCGCGCCGGCGACGGCGGACGCCACGGCGACCCGCCAGGCGATGTTGGCGAAGGGCAGCAGGACGGTGAACAGCCAGGTGTAGATCGTCCACACGGGGTAACCGGGGGGGTGCGGCACGCCCGCGTAGTGCGAGGCCACGGCCAACTCGCCGATGTCCTCCAGGGTGACGTCCGGGGCGAGGGTCCAGAGGTAGCCCGCGAGCGTGATCAGCGTGGTGATCGCGAAGGCGAACCAGTCGGACGCGCGGAACAGGGTCGTCGGCGCAGGCGGCCCGGGCGGGGTTTCCGGGGGGAGCGGGTTACGGAGGGGCGGCGTGCCTTTGCGGTTCGGTGCGGTGATGGGAGAGGCGGGGGCTTGGGCCTTCTCCGGCTTGGGGGATGGCGGCATGGGTCAGCGGGCGATCACGTTGGTCTGGCGGAGCAGCAAAGATCCGAAGCTTGAGGCGACCTCGCCGGCGGTTGTCGAACGAAAACTCGGGCGCGGCAGGGCATTACGTTCGACTTGGGCCATGGCCCCATCCCAGCGGACCGCGAGCGAGGCGATGGCCACGCGGGAGTGCGTTGGAGCTCCGGCCGGGAGCCAGAGGGACGCGAGGCTGAGCAGCACCACGGCGGCGGCGAGCGGGGCGAACCACGCCTGGAGGAGCCGTGCCGTGGGGGGGATCGCACGGGACGGAGGCACAGACCGCGCTGGCGGCCGAGGCTCCGAACAGCGCCTCCCTAACCCGGTCGGAGGGGGGACGCAGCGTGAAGCCACGGAGCATCGGTTCCAGGTCCTTGCGCGAATTCATGACAGGTGTCCTCGAGTGCGGCTCGCAGCTTTTGCAGGCCGTAGCGGTAGCGTCCGGCAGCGGTGTGGGGGGAGATTCCGGTTGCACTTCAGCCAATAGACACGGCGTGGCCGGGTTTTTGTATAACGAACTTCCGGGAGGGACGGAGCATTGCGCCGAGCCGTACCGTGCTCGTAGCCTCACCCGCAAGTGCTGGTTTTCCGACTTGGACTGTGGGTCAGGATGGCGGTCGCGGGACTTGGTCTTCTGTCGGCGGGCTGCCATTGCCACTGCCCGACGCAGGAGGTCCGGCCGCCGCGGGCGTTCGAGTTTCCTGCGGACACGGTCGGCTTCGCGAACGAGACGCGCTGGATCTATTTTCCGGACGGCCACGGGGGGCTGGAGCACCGCCGCAGGGAACCGGCACCCACCTACGGTTGGCGGTGCTTTGTGGTGAGCCGGCTGAACCGGCAGTTTTTCGACCACGCGGTGTTCGCTCCCGACCTCCCGCCGGTGACCGCCACGGAATTGCGTGCCCGGGTGCGGGAGGTGGTGAGCCGGTCGGCGCGGTGTCCCTCGGCGGCGGAGCAGCGGGTGGTGTTCCCCGGGTTCCGTGACCTGCGGCATCTGAGCCTGGAGGAGGGGGAGTCTTTGCGCGCCTTGGGAGGCGGGGCGGCGGAGAGCTACGTCCAGCGTGGGCACTGGCGCATGCTGCTGCCGTTCTCCCGGGCCCAGCAGGGGCGGGTCGCTGAGTCCCTGCTCGCGAGCCTGGCAAGCGGTCGTCCGCGGATCCTGCATCTGGTCCGGTTCCCGCAGTTGACCATCAACCATGCGGTGCTGGCGTTCGACGGTTGGCGCACCCCGACAGGCATGGAGTTCGCGACGGCGGATCCGAACGATCCCGGGCAGGTCTGGACTTTAACGTTCGATGCCGCGGATCGTTCCTTTCATTGGCCCGCGGTGCCTTACTTTGGCGGGGGGAGGGTCGACGTGTACGAGGTTTACCGCGGCGCGTGGTATTGATGGCGGGGGGTTGTTCCGCGGGGCGATTCGGGATTGAATGCGATTCGTGACTCGTCGCGGCCATTCCAGATCCCGGTGATGCACTCCCCTGACCAGCAATCCGCGACGGCGACGGCGACGGCGCCCGGGGCTGGGGACGCGGGCGTCGATGTGGCGATTCTCGGCGGCAGCCTGGCGGGCGCGGCGATGGCCTGCCTGCTCCTGCGCGAGCGTCCCGGGCTCAGGGTGGTGATCCTGGAGCGAACGGAGCAGCACGGGCGCAAGGTCGGTGAGGCGACGGTCGAGGTCAGCGCCTATTTCCTCACGCGCGTGCTGGGGTTGACCGATCACCTGCAGCAGGAGCATCTGATCAAGCAGGGGTTGCGATTCTGGTTTTCCGGCGCCGGGGCCGGCAGTGTCGCCGACTGCAGTGAGATTGGGGGGCGTTACCTGGCCCGGGTGCCCAGCTTCCAGCTCGATCGGGCCCGGTTGGACGAGGAGGTCCTGCGGCGCGCCGGGGTCGGGGGTGCGCGGGTGCTGCGCCGGGCGGTGGTCGAGCGGGTGGAATTGGCGGCCGGCGGGCGTCAGAAAGTGGTATTCCGGCACGAGGATCGGGTGCAGGTCCTCGACGCCGCGTGGGTGGTCGATGCGACAGGGGTGGCGGCGGTGTTGGCGCGGCAGCAGGGTTGGCGGCGGGTGAATGCGGAGCACCCCACCTGTTCCGCCTGGGCTCGCTGGCGTGGGGTGAAGGACTGGGACGGGTTGGAGTTGGCGGGCCGGCATCCTCAATGGGCGTCGGCGCACCATGGACTGCGCGGCACGGCCACCAACCACCTGATGGGTCCCGGGTGGTGGGCGTGGATGATCCCGTTGCGCGGGGGGGAGACGAGTGTCGGGGTGGTCTGGGACGAGCGGCACGTGGAGTGGCCGGCGGGGGGCTCGATCGGGGGTCGGCTGAAGGCGTTTCTCTGCGCGCACCCCACGGGACGGGAGTTGTTGCAGGACGCCGAATGGGTGGAGGGCGACGTGCATTGGCGGCGGCAACTCGCCTATCGGAGCGAGGTGATGGCCGGGGATGGCTTCGTGATGGTGGGGGATGCGGCCGGGTTCCTCGATCCCTTCTACAGCCCGGGCATGGATTGGCT